>BEID01000108.1 GCA_002898975.1 bacterium HR27
GACCCGGTCACCCGGCTCGAGCAACAGCCGCGCCACCAGATCGATGGCCTGCTGCGCTCCCTGCGTGATAAGGACGTGAGCCGGATCGACCGTCGCACCGCGCTGCCGCATGCGCTCGGCGATCGCGCTGCGCAATCCCTCGTAACCGTCCGTTTCGTCGTACCACAGTGCGGTCGGCTCAGCATGCCAGGCACGCACCAGCGCGTCGCTCATCGGCTCGACCGGCAAGCACTCGAGAGGGGGTGCGCCCCCGGTAAAGTGGATCGTTCCTGGTGGACATGGAAGCTGCGAAAAGTCGGTTCGCGTACAGGCACGAAAGGCTGCCACGCGCTTGGCGAGAACGCGTTCCCACTCGAACCTCACGATGCCTCCGATCCGTGATCGATCAAGACGATTTCCAGCCGTTTGTTGCTCCGCCCTTTGGAACGGGTACCGACGACACGAATGCCGCCGATTTCTCGTGTATTGCGGACATGCGTCCCACCGTCGGCCTGCAGATCCAACCACTCGATCTCGACCACGCGCACCTGGCGGATCGTCGGCGGCAGAAGATTGATCTTGGTTCGGATGAGATCGGGAATGCGTTCCGCTTCCTCGCGCGGAATCGTCCACCAGCGCACCGGGAGCCCGCGCGCGATCGCTTCGTTGGTGAGTGCCTCGATGCGCGCTACACGCTCCGGCGCAAGGTCCTCCAGCTCGAAGTCCATGCGCGCCTTGTCGACGTCGAGGTGCGCGCCGGTGACCAGTGCACCGAACTCGCGGTACACGACCGCCGAGAGGACATGCAGGGCCGTGTGGAAACGCATCAGACGGTAGCGACGCTCCCAGTCCAAGCGACCGTGAACCGCCGTTCCCACGGGCGGTGGCGGTCCATCGAGCAGGTGCACGATCTCACCAGATGCCGTACCCCGGCGTACCGAAACGACTCGCCAACGTGCACCATCACGCGCGATCAGTTCACCGGTATCGTGCGGTTGTCCGCCACCGCCGGGATAGAACGCCGTCTGGTCGAGCACGACGCCGTTATCGGGGGTCACTCCGGTGACGACGGCATCGAACGCACGCAGGTAGCTGTCGTCCAGACACAGCAGCACTGTCGGCGGCATCGGCACGCCCTCCGCGGCGATGATAGGCGCCTGGGCGGAGCACGTCAAACACGCTGCCGTCACTCGTCTCCCTGGCGCTCCCCCTCGAGGAGCGCTTCCCGTGCCCGGCGCAAGAGCTCGAGAACTTCTTCATCGCTTGCCTGGTGGAAGTCCTGATACCACGCGCCGACTCCATCCAGCGGTTCGGGCGTGAGCAAGACCTCGACGCGATCCACCTCGCGCCGCAATCGCTCGACCGTCACGGGTGGCGCAACCGGCAAGGCCACGACGATCCGTTCCGGATGCTGCTCGCGCACCGCAGCGATGGCACCAAGCATCGTGAAGCCGGTCGCGACCCCGTCATCGACGAGGATCGCGGTCTTGCCCGTCAGGTCGGGCAACGGACGTCCCTCCCGATACAGCTGGCGCCGGCGTTCCAGTTCCGCCATGAGCTTCGGCACGACACGCCTGATGTATTCCTCATCGGCGACACCGAGCGCGAGTTCTTCCTCGTTCACGGAGACGAAGCCGTTCTCCGCGACCACACCGATCGCGTACTCCGGATTGAACGGGGCACCGATCTTGCGGGTCAAGATAACATCGAGCGGAAGGCGAAGCGCGCGCGCGAGCTCGTATCCGACAAGTACGCCACCACGCGGGAGCGCCAGAACGATCGCCGGCTGCCCGGCCAGATCCTGGAGTCGCTCGGCCAGTCGCCGCCCCGCCTCGAACCGATCGCGAAACATAGCCCACCCCCACGCTCCTGCAGTCTCTGGATGTGCTGCCACACTAGGCTATGATTGACGCAACCGTGCGGCGACCCTGTCGAGCGCCGCAATACACAGCGGAGGAACGGTACATGGCCAAACCACGTCTACGGATCATCCCGCTCGGCGGCGTCGGCGAGATCGGGAAAAGCATGACGGTGTACGAATACCGGAACGAGCTGATCGTCGTCGACGCCGGCGCCAAGTTTCCCGAAGAAGATCTACGCGGAGTCGACCTGATTATTCCCGATGTCGGTTATATCAAGCAACGGCTCAGCAAAGTACGCGCGATCCTGCTCACCCACGGGCATGAAGACCATATCGGTGGTATCCCTTTCATTCTCAACGAATTCAAGAGTATCGCACCGGTTCCGATCTACGGATCGGAACTCGCCATCGCCTACGCCCGGGCGAAAGTCGAGGACTTCAGCGACCCGAAGCTGGCTGACTTCCGCGTCGTCCAACCCCGCAAGCGCTACCGCCTCGGCCAGCACTTCGAGGTGGAGTTCATTCCGGTCACGCACAGTATCCCGGGCAGCTACGCCATCGCGATCAAGACCCCGTTGGGCTGGGTCGTCCACACCGGCGACTACAAGTTCGACCCGACTCCGCCGCTCGGCCCGAAGACCGACGAGGCCCGGCTGAAACAGATCGGCCGCGAGGGTGTACTCGTGCTCCTCTCCGATGCTGTCCGCGTCGAACGCCCTGGCCGAACGCCATCGGAGGCTGTCGTCAGCGAAACGCTCGATCGCATCATCGGCTCGGCCGAGGGGCGCGTCATCCTGACCACCTTCGCCTCCAACATCACGCGCATCGATCAAGCGATCCGGGCGGCCCACCGGCACGGCCGCAAGGTCGCGATCTCCGGTCGCAGCATGGAACAGAGCACCCGGATCGCGCAGGAACTGGGCTACCTCCAGCCGCCGCCGGGGGTGATCGTTCCGGTCGAGATCGCGATGACGCTGCCCCGCAAGCAAGCGATGCTGTTGACCACGGGAAGCCAGGGAGAAGCGACGGCGGCGCTCGCCCGCATTGCGAGCAACGATCACCCGCATATTCGCCTCACCCCCGGCGACCTGGTCATCTTCTCGGCAACGCCGATCCCGGGGAACGAGCAAACGGTCAGCGAAACGATCGACCAGCTCTTCCGCATGGGTATCAAGGTGATCTATCCCGACATCGAGCCGACCGTTCACGTGTCCGGGCATGCCAGCCGCGACGAGCTCAAGCACATGCTGCGTCTCTTGCGGCCGCGCTTCTGTGTCCCCGTGCACGGCGAATACCGGCACCTGGCGCTGTACCGTGAACTCGCGCTCGAACTCGGCTACCTTCCGGAACGTGTCGTCATACCCGAACTCGGGGCAGTCCTCAGCTTCAGCCGCGAAGACGTCCGGCGCGAAGGAACGGTCGACTGCGGCCCGGTTCTCGTCGACTTCGTGACACCGACGCATCCCATTCTCCGGCGCCGGGACGAAGTCGCGTCGAGCGGCGTGATCATCGCCGCATTCGTCATCGATCGGGAGACCGGCAAGTTGATCGCTGGGCCGGAGGTGACGGCCGAAGGGCTGAACGGCAAGGTCAATCCAGAAACGCTGGCCAAAGTCACCGAGGAATTCAAACGGTTCCTGGCCAAGCAGAAGGGTGGCTTCAGTCACGGCTATCTCGTCAGTCGTACCAAGAGCGTCCTCGGCCGCCAGCTCTACCGGCGCGCCAAGTTCCGGCCGCTCATCTTGCCGCTGATCAGCGAACTCTAGGCTGGCCGGGGGTTGCGCTGCGCCGCTCAGCGGAGACGCGCGATCAGGACGTTCACGATCACCAGCACGGTCACAATGAGCGCCGTGAGGGCAGCGCTGTTGGCCCGGCCGAGCCGGTGACGAAAAACGACCGTCAGGCCGAGCGCGACGAGCGCCAGATAGCCGGTGATCGGGTGCCAGATGCTGATGACCTGCGGCGCCCGGATGTACAGCACGGTGCCCAGGACGACCTGGACAGCGATGAGCAAATGCGCCAGGCCGACGACCCACATCGGAAGCCCACCCTGGCGGCGCCGCAGATAGCTCCCGAGCGCGATCAAGAGGTAGATGACCGCGAGCGACTCACCGAGCGCACCATGGACCGTCCACACGATGTCCATCCGCTCCCCCTTCCCGGGGCTATTCTAACATGGTCTCGCGGGACGATGCTTCGTTCGGCAGCCGTCGCATGAGCCAGCTGCCGCCAGCCGCGAGGCCGAGCACCAGCGGTACGGCCAGGTGCTCGCGGAGCTGCACCACCCGGCGCGGATGGACCAGCGGCGCGCCGCCCGTGACGAGGTCACGCACCAGGTGCGAGCCCAGGCCGAGCCCCAACCCGATACCGAGATACCGGTCCCAGCCGGCTACCAGACCAGTGAGCGCAGCAGCTACCGCCAGCGAGTGCGTCGCCGGTCGCTGCGGCATCGTCATGCAGCGCTCGAGGCGAATCGAACGCGCTGCAGCCACGTGATCCAGGTCAATCGCGAGGGCCCCGAGCAACGCGCCCGTCAGCACGCGCTCCGGCCGCGGCGCATACCGCGCAGCCGGCAAACTGGTGGCCAGGCCCAGTGCCGCGTGCGAGAGCCCATCGCACAACGCCCGGTAGAGGGACCCCTCGGGTGCGCGTGCCCACCACCGGTGCGCGATCGCTGCGAGGAGCCAGGTACCGCCAACCCACGTCCACCGCTGCATCGTTTCCCCTCCGGTGCGAGCATACTCGAGTCGACGAGGAAGCTGTGCGGGAAGGAGCGGACACGATGGCCACGGAACGGAGACCACGCCGCGCGGTCGTTCTGCTCTCGGGAGGGTTGGACAGTACCACACTGGCCTACCTCCTGGATGCCTACGGTTTCGAACTGTACGGGCTCTCGTTCCGGTACGGTCAGCGGCACGAACGCGAACTGGCCGCAGCGCGCGCAGTGGCGGAACGGCTCCGCTTCGCCGAGCACCGGATCGTGACAGTCGATCTCGCGCAGTGGGGCGGGTCCTCGCTCGTCGGCGCGGGAGAAATCCCGAGCGAACCCACGCCCGGCATTCCCTCCACTTATGTCCCGGTCCGCAATCTGGTCTTTCTCGCCATCGCTCATGCCTACGCCGAGGCGATCGACGCCGACGCAGTCGCGATCGCGGTCAGCCAGGTCGATTACAGCGGCTATCCGGACTGTCGCGGCGAGTTCCTCGCTGCCTACCAGCAGGCTGCCGATCTCGCGTCCCGGCGCTTCGTCGAGACTGGACGGCGCATCCCGGTGCTGGCACCGTTTCTCGATGTGCCCAAGGCGAGCATCGTCCGACTCGGCCTGCGTCTCGGTGTCGACTACGGCCTGACCTGGTCGTGCTACCGTGGCGGAGAGCACCCGTGCCAGCAGTGCGATTCGTGCCGTTTGCGGGCGCAAGCGTTCGCTGAAGTCGGCGTGCCCGACCCACTGCTCGGCGGCTGAGCGCAGTACCGTGGTACAACAAGGCTCGGTGCGTCGAGCGGAGGACGAGGAATGCCCGTACAACTGGTCTTGATCGGACTACCGCAGAGCGGCAAAACGACCGTCTTCAATGCGTTGACCGGTGCCCACGCCGCGACCGGCACCTTCAGTGGTGTCGAGGACGAACCGAATCTGGCGGCCGTGAAAGTGCCGGATCCCCGTCTGGATGTCCTGACACAGCTGTTCAAACCTCGCCGTACGGTGCCAGCCGAGATCCAGTACTGGGACGTCGCTGGGCTGGCGAAGGGCATCCATGAACGCGGGCTCGGCGGGCGCTTGCTCGGCTACCTGCAACAGGCGAGCGCACTCGTGCACGTCGTGCGCGCCTTCGACGACCCGACCGTTCCGCATCCGGAAGGCTCGGTGGATCCGCTCCGGGATATCGAGACGATCAATATGGAGCTTCTGTTCGTCGATCTGGCAATGGTCGACAAGCGTCTCCAGCGAATCCGCGCCATGATCCCCAAGCTGCGCGGCCAGGAGCGCGAAGCA
>BEID01000109.1 GCA_002898975.1 bacterium HR27
CCAGGGTGCGAAAGCGGACGTTTTCGCTTCTGCGGACTGGAAGAACATGCAAGGTGCGCAGCAGGACGGAACGATCGCGAGTGAGCCGCGCGTCTTCGTGCGGAACGATCCGGTCGTCGTCGTACCAGCGACGAGCCCGGCCGGTATCAGCACGCTGGCGGATCTCGCTAAGCCGGGTGTCCGGCTGGTCTTGGAAGCAAAGGATGTGCCGATCGGGAACTACGCGCGGCAGATCCTCGAGAAGGCGAGCCAGGATCCGCAGTACGGCAGCGACTTCGCGATCCGTGTCCTCGCCAACGTCGTCTCGGAGGAAACCAACGTGAAGGCGGCGATCACCAAGGTGGCCCTCGGCGAAGCCGACGCGACGTTCGTCTACCGGACGGACGCGACGACGCCGGATATGCGCGACAAGGTGAAGATCATCGAGATTCCCTCACAGTTCAACGTGGTCGCCGAGTATCCCATCGCCGTCGTGAAGAATGCGCCGAATCCCACCGGTGCCCAGGCGTTCATCGACTTCGTCCTCTCGGCAGAAGGCCAGAAGATCTTGGCGAAGTGGGGATTCAAGACGGTGCAGTGAGGGAGGAGAGGAGCGTGGCTCCACTCGTCGTCCGCGTCCCAAGCGCGCTGCGTGCTGTTAGCCCGCAGTTGGCTGAGCGCTTCGGCCAGCGGTATCCGGGTGTCGACGTTGTCGTCCTGCCGCCGTCGCCCTCAGGGATGCTCGCCCAGGCGGTTCTCGAAGGCGAGCCGGCTGATGTGATCGTCTCGGCGAGCCGCGCCTACCTCATCCTGCTCGCCGAGGTCGGCTTCGCTGATCCACCGGTCACGATCGCTGGGAACCGTCTAGTGGGGATCGTCCACCCGAGGCTGGAGGATCGTCCGGAAGGGTTGGCCGGGATGCTCCGTCCCGGATTGCGTCTGGTCCTGTCGCAGCCGGTGACTGATCCCTGCGGGCAATACACCCGGGAAGCGTTCGAGCGGGCTGGCCTGCTCGCGCAGCTCCGGGAAAAGGGGCAGCGGGGCGAACTCGCGTTCCATCGGGGATCTCTCGGGCTGATCGAGGCGGTCGCGAGCGGTGAGGCGGACGGAGCGGTGCTCTATGCGAGCGAAGCGGCGCATTCTGGACTGGTAACCGTGCCACTGGAACCGCCGGTCGACCTCGCCGACCGCATCGCGTTCTGCGCTGCGGTGCTGACGCGTGCGCGCGAGCGGGAAGTGGCCGAGGCGTTCGTCTCTTTCCTGCTGGATCGGGAGGGCCAGATGCTGCTCGGGCAGGCTGGCTTCATCCCGGTGGTAAGAGAGGAGCCTGGTTCGGATGGTCGAAGCGACTGAGCCGTCACTCGCCCAGGGTTATCCGGTTGCCCGAGAGCCGGCCGGTACGACGGTCGGGCGCCTCCTGCCCCGCGGTCTCGCTGTACTGGTGCTCGGCTATCTGCTCCTTCCGCTCCTCGCCGTGGTCTTGCGGGGTGCGAGCATCGAGACCATACGAGCGCTCGGTGACCCGCTGGTCATCGCCGCTTTGCGTCTGACAGGACTGACGACGGCGCTGGTCGTGCTGGCCGCGATCGTCTTCGGGACACCGCTCGCCTACTATCTGGCCCGCACCGACTTCCGTGGGAAGGCGATCGTCGAGACGCTGGTCGAGTTGCCGATCGCCCTGCCGCCGGTGATCGCTGGCGTGGGGTTGCTGATGGCATTCGGCCGCCGTGGACTGTTCGGGCCGGTACTCGAGCGGTTCGATGTCGTGCTCCCGTTCACGACTGCAGCCGTCGTCCTCGCGCAGCTCTATGTCAGCGTGCCCTTCTACATCCGGGCTGCGGCGCTCGGCTTCCGAGGTGTCCCACGCGAGGTCGAGGAAGCAGCTGCAGTTGACGGTGCCTCGACCTGGGAGCGGTTCCGCTACGTGGTCGTTCCGCTTGCGTTTCCCGGAATGTTCTCGGGCCTGCTCCTCTGCGCGACGCGAGCTGCTGCCGAGTTCGGTGCGACACTCATGTTCGCTGGCAACTTCCCGGGGCGGACACAGACCCTGACGCTGGCGGTCATGACGTGGATGGAATCGAGTGTCAGCCGAGCGCTCGCGCTGTCGGTGTTGCTGGTCGCGGCAGCGGTCGCTGTCGTTCTCGGTACACGGCTCCTGTTCGGGCAACAGGACGAAGGAAGAGTCGCGTGACGACGTCCGTGCTCGTCCTGAGCGTCAATGACGTCGCGTCGGCTGTGGCGCACCGGCTGTGGTCGGATGAGTATGCTGTCGTCCTCATCAGTGAACCGCAGCCGGTCGTCACCCGGCGGGGTATGGCGTTCGCCGATGCCGTCTTCGATGGTGAGGCTGAGCTCGAGGGAGTGGTGGCACGGCGAGTGGGAAGCGTGCCCGAAGCTGAGCGGTTGCTGACGGAGCGAACGGCGATCCCGCTGCTCGTCGTCACCGAATACGAGCCACTCGTGCATGCGCTCCGGCCTGCTGTGTTGGTCGATGCGCGGATGCGCAAGCGAGCGCAGCCCGAGCCGTTGCGTGGGTTGGCACCGCTCACGATCGGACTGGGGCCCGGTTTCGTTGCCGGTGAACACGTCGACGTCGCAGTCGAGACGAGCTGGGAGGAGCTGGGCAGGGTGCGCTGGGAGGGCGCGAACCAGCCGCTGGCGGGTGAGCCGCGCCCGATCGAGGGGCTGCGCCGCGAGCGGTACGTCTATGCGCCGCTCGCTGGCCGCTGGCGTACCCAGCGGGCGATCGGCGAGCTGGTGGAGGTTGGGGAGCCGGTCGCCTGGATCGAGGGACCGGGAGGGGAACACGTCACCATCGCAGCGCCGGTCAGTGGGGTCTTGCGGGGGCTCACCCGTGACGGTGTCCCGGTGGCTGAAGGGACCAAGGTGCTGGAAGTTGATCCCCGTGGTGCGAGCGGACAGTGGCGTGGCATTGGCGAGCGGCCGCGGCGGATCGCTGCGGCGGTGTGGGAAGCCGTGCAGGCGTGGCGTAGTAGTCAGGAGCGAGAGCGAGAGAACTAGGGAGTGTGAGGGGGCGTGGTGAATACGACGCTTCGGACGATTAGTCGCCGTCGCTCGCCGGTGCAAGCGGCTGGCTGGGGCGCTGCAGTCGGTGTCGTCGGCGGGCTGCTCGGGCTGGGTGGGGCAGAGTTTCGTATCCCAATCCTGGTCCGCTTCTTCCGGTACGACCCGCGTGCCGCAGTGCCGCTCAATCTCAGCGTGACACTGGTGACGCTGGTCTTCGCCTTGCTGGTCCGGGCACGGGTGCTCTCGCTCGAGCCAGTGCTGGTGCACGGATCGGTGATCGAGGGCATGGTCGTGGGTTCCGTCCTGGCAGCGCTCGTCGGTCCGCGGCTCCTATATCGCTTGCGCGACACGAGTGTACGCCGCCTCCTGGTCGGTCTCCTGGTTTTCCTCGGGGTGGTCTTGGTCGTCGAGGCGTTCCTGCCAGCTTTCCCATCGCCGTTGCCTGAGGCTACGGCGTGGCGCGTTCTCGTCGCGGCCTTCTGCGGAGCGGCCATCGGGCTCATCGCCAGTCTGCTCGGTGTTGCCGGTGGCGAACTGATCATCCCGACGCTCGTCGTGCTGTTCGGGCTGGACGTCAAGGCGGCTGGTACCGCGAGCCCGCTCATCAGTATTCCGACCGTACTGGTCGGCCTCTGGGGATATCGACGACTCGGTGCATTCCAGGTTCGAGAACCGCTGCGGTGGACCGTCCTGCCGATGGCGATCGGTTCGATCGCCGGCGCGTTCGTTGGCGGGTGGCTGGCGCGCTTCGTACCGGGCACGGCACTCAAGGTGTTTCTCGGGATCCTGCTGATCGTGTCGGCTGTACGAGCGCTGGGCAAGGAGTCCTAAGGCCGACTATGTGCCTGATCACCCTATCCAGTGGCGCGTTATGCCTGATCGGGGGCAGGGAGCCAGCTGATCGAGCAGGTGGTCAGGCAACCGTCCTTTCAGTGCCCCAGGGCGATTCCGTTCGGCCCGGGGTACCGGGGGCGGTCGTTGCTGTCGCGGCGAGAGGGTTCGAGCGGCGCGGGTTACGGAGGATCGGCGAGCGGACGCGGGGGATCACTGATACGGTGCTCGCAGCTGTCCGGCAGTGGCGAGCTGGAGGCTCCCAGCGGTGTTTCGCCGAGCCGGTCGAGATACCGCATGAGTGACCGACCGAGCGTGGTGAAACCGCTGTGGCATATCGCACGTTCTCTTGAATAGAAGAGCGCCTCTCGGTGCGTGGGGGCGAGCTGTGACGCGCGAGAGCCTCACTGTGGAACAGCATCGGTCGCTCCCGCTCAGTTGGGTTCCGCTGGTCTTCGCCGGTCCCGTACTGCGCAGTGTTGTGTTCTGGGTAGTGAAGCTGGGGGGCCTCGACCCGTACAGCGTCGGCCGCGCGGTCGGCATCGCCGACCGGTCGTTGTGGAGCGTTACGGTCTACGCGCTCTGCGGGATCATCGTGGCGGTGCTGCTCCTGCGAGCACTCACCCACCGGGGCTGGACGCTGCGCGAGCTGGGCTGGCGCGCACCCGAGAACGCTGCTGCGTACGGGGCGGCGCTGGCTGGAGTGGCCGGGGTGATCCTGCTCTGGTTACCGGTCGCTGCCGTGGCGGCGATCACCGGTCTGCCGATGTTCTGGGAAGCACGACCGTCGTTCGTCTCGCCCCATACCGGTGTCGAATTGGTCGTCGCGGCACTCGTCGGTGTCGTCGTGGTTCCCCTCGTCGAAGAGCCCTTGTTCCGTGGCTATGTCCTCCAAGCTCTCGCTGCCCGGTGGCAGTGGCAACTTGCGGTACTCGGACAGGCTGTACTCTTCGGCCTCTATCATGTCTTCGTTGGCCCCGGGATGATGCTCTACACGTTCCTCTGGGCGATCGTGCCGGGACTCCTCGCCTGGCGCTGGCGGAGTCTCTGGCCCTGCCTCCTGTTCCACGCGCTCAATAATGTGTGGGCTGATCTGCTGGTTCCCGTCTTGTTCGGGTGACTCCTGCGGGTCAGTGCCTGGGTCTGGTTCCGCGTCGCTGGACCTGTTGGTTGAGCGACACGGCGCGTAGCGCGGCACTGTGTGCAGAGGCCCTGCGTGAGGCAATCGGCACGCTCGCTCGCAGGAGCAGGCTGGGCTGTGGCGTCAGCTGGGATCGTCGGGTGTCCTGCACGGCGCCGATCAGCGTGGCGTCTGCGAGGTAGCCAGTCCAGGGGCTTGTATCGCACGTTACCCTGCCATTACACTTCAGCACGAAATTCAGGAGCCACCGTTGCAGTGGAACCGATCGACTTACGCCAATGGGCATTCGCGTGCGGGAGACAGACATACGGTGTCACGACGGAAAACCTGGCAAACCCCAGGGGCTCAGCCGGAACGTGTTCAAAAGTTCGCCTGTTCGTGCCAGCGATCGCGTGCGTCACGTCGAGCTGTCGCGAGGCGCGGAGGGAGGTGGAAGCGAGGCGGTAGACCGCGGTCAGGGGCCGTTGGAGCGGACGAACCAGTAACCAGCTAGCTAATCGGGGAGATCGGTTCGAAGCGAGAGGAAGCGAGGAACGCGATGGCAGAAGAGCGGTGGCTGGAGGGCATGGTGGCACTGGTCACCGGCGCTGGCCGTGGCGAGGACGGTGGGGGTGGTGCCGGGATCGCGCGGCATCTGGCTCGTCGCGGTGCAAAGATCGCTGTCAACGATATCAGCGAAGAGTTCGCGATGGCGACGGTCGAGCAGATCCGCCAGCGAGGTGGCGAGGCGATCGCCGTCGTCGGTGACGTTTCGAATCCGGACGATGCTGACCGGATGGTCGATGAAGTCGTCCGCTACTTCGGCCGGATCGATATCCTAGTCAACAA
>BEID01000110.1 GCA_002898975.1 bacterium HR27
CGCGCGCCGAGCGACCAGTCGCGAGGCCAGATTCAAGGTAGCCAGTTCGGGGAACGGCGTTGCTGTCGTGAAGTACGCGACGAAATCTGGGTGCCCCTTCACGAGTTCTTCATAGGCTGCTTGCGAAACCGCGGCGAGTCGCTCCATCGTGCTGAGCCATTCCGCAGAAACGACTGGCTCAGGTTCACCCAGCACGGACTGCAAGAGCGCATGCACCATCTGCTCCCAGTGGCGAAGACCGATCGCCGGATCGCTGTAGCGAGCGAAAATGACCTCGCCCTGTTCCGTCACCTTGAGCACCGGTGTTCGCGCGTCCATAGGACGCGAACGGATCGCTCGCCCCATGGGTCCGCCACCCCGGCCGATCGCACCTCCCCGCCCGTGGAAAATCCGCAGTGTGACACCGTATCGCCTCGCCGCTTCCACCAGCTGCTGCTGCGCCCGGTAAATACGCCAGTTCGACGAGACGTACCCGCCATCCTTGTTGCTGTCGGAGTAACCGACCATCACCTCCTGCAGATCGCCACGCGAGGCGACGACCGCACGATAGAACGGTAGCGAGAGCAAACGGTCGAGAATCGCCCCACAGCAGTCGAGCTCAGCGATCTGCTCGAATAGGGGAACGACATCGATTCGACTCCACGCACCGGTTTCACCGCAGCCGACCAGTCCCGCCTCCCGCGCGAGGAGCAGCGTACCCAGCACGTCAGCGGTTTCGGACGTCATCGACACGATCACCGTATGGCAGGCACGCTCCCCGTTGAACCGCTGGATCCGGGCGACAGCTTCGAAGGTCTCCAGCACCTCGCGCGTTTCCGGAGAGAGCGCACCGCGCGGAAAGCCGAACGGCTTGCCGATGAGTCGCTGCAGGAGCAGCGTCTCCCGCTCGTCGGGACTGCGCTCCAGGAAATTCGCGACGCCGTCCAGCGCGAACAGTTCAGCGAGCGCTTCGCGATGTCGTGCTGCATCCTGCCGGATCTCCAGCTCTGCCAAATGGAAGCCGAAAACCTGGACGCGTGCGATCAGATCAGCCACACGGCCTCTGGCGATCCGCCGTCCGTTCCCAGCCTCCAGCGAGTCGGCGAGCAACGTGAGGTGCCCCAGGAACTCCTCCACCGTGAAGTACCCGCCGAACTCACCGGTCTCGGTTCGACGAAGGCGTTCCTCGATCAGCCCGAGGAAGCGCCGGTATGGTTCGTCCGCCCAGGCTCGCACTGGCGCGAGTCCCAGGCGCTCGCGCTCACGATCCAGCGTTTCCAGCAAGACCTGACTCGGAGGACGCAGACGTGCCGAGATACTCAGGGCACGCCGCAGTTCCACTACCTCGTCACGGTAGCGCCGCACGATCGCCTCGCGGAGAAGGCGCGCGGTCGCCTCGGTCACGGCTGCGGTGACGCTGGGATTGCCATCCCGATCCCCGCCGACCCAAGTCCCCACCCGCACGGGTAGCGGCCACTGGCGATCGAGCAACTCGGGATACGAACGCTGGAGTGCGCGTTGCAGCGCGCGGCGGAGCAACGGGATGACATCGTAGACGGGCCCGATGAGGATCGCGATATTGCTCCGCACTTCGTCCAGGGGCGTCGGCCGAGCGACCCGCGTCTCCGCCGTCTGCCACAGTAGGGTGATGTCCTCGCGCAGGCGTTCGAGCAGCCAGTCACGCTCGCGCGGAGAAAGGCGAGCGTCGTCCAGCTGCTGGATGGAACGCGCGAGCGCAGCCAGACGCTGAAGCACTGTCCGGCGACGCGGCTCCGAAGGATGCGCCGTGAACACAGGGAAGACGAGTATCTCGCCCAGAACGTGCGCCACGGCGTCCGGTGGCACACCGCGATCCCGGAGAGCGAGGAGCGCGGCTTCGATCGATTCGTGGAGTGCCGGCTCGGTTCGCTCGCGCTGTCGCAACGTCCGCACGCGATGATGTTGCTCGGCGAGATTGATGAGATGGAAAAAAATCCCGAACGCCCGGACGAGTCCGAACAGATCGTCGTCCGACAGACCGGAAAACCATTCCTGCAGCTCGCGCAGCCGCTCGGTGACGCGACCGCTCGTGCGGCCAGCGATCGTCACCCGACGTGCCCGTTCGACCAGGTCGTACAGGGCGTCGCCACCCTGCTCACGGAGGACGTCACCGAGCAGGCTACCGAGCAGGTTCACTTCGTGACGGAGTCCCTCGATCGGCTCAGCCCGGAGTACCGGCCCGGCCTCACCCACCGCCGGATGCGGCTGCATCGTCATCGATCACCTCGCTCTCCATCGAGCACCGCGCCCCGTTGCGCGTTCGCCTGCGTTGCCCCAGACTTGCACGAGGACGGCTGGAATCGAGGACGTCCACTCGCCAAACCACTCGTGCCAAGCAGAAAGGGTACGCGCGGTGCTACTGACTGTCGATATCGGCAATACCAATGTCGTTCTCGGCTTGTTCGATGGTTCTGCGCTGCGCACCCGCTGGCGCCTCACCACTGCACGCGACCGGATGCCGGACGAGTGGTGGGTGCAGCTCGTCACGCTGAGCGAGAGCGAGGGCTTCCGTATCCACGCTGTACGGTCCGTTGCCATAGCCAGTGTCGTGCCCTCCCTGACGACTGCCTTCACGGAATTGGCACGGCAGCGGCTCGGAATCGAGCCCTTCGTGGTCAACGGCGCACAGGATGTGGGACTCCTGCTGGACGTTGATCATCCTGCTGAAGTCGGGGCCGACCGGATCTGTAACGCCATCGCCGCGGTCGAACGCTACGGTGCTCCTGTCATCGTCGTCGACTTCGGCACGGGCACCACGTTCGACGTCGTCGATGCGCGTGGTGCGTACATCGGTGGGGCCATCGCCCCTGGTCTCATGGTCGCGTTCGATGCTCTCACGCAGCGAGCCGCCCGGCTTTTTACCGTGGCACTGGAGCCACCGCGGCGGACCATCGGCCGCAACACCCGGGAGAGCCTGCAAGCTGGTACCGTCCTCGGCTACGCTGAGCTCGTCCGCGGCTTGATCCGCCGCATCCGCGAGGAACTCGGTCACGAGGCACCGGTCATCGCGACCGGCGGCCTCGCCACGCTCGTCGCCCCGCTGGTGCCGGAGTTCTCGACGATCGAACCCGACCTGACGCTGCATGGACTCCGCGCAGCGTACGAACGGATCAGCCAGCGCACCACTCGTGATGCATCGACTCACCGGTAACCAGCCAAAAAGTCGAACTCGACCGTCTCGTCGAAAGCACGTACCGCTGCGTCCAGGAGTTCCAGTGTCGCCACCACGTCGTCGAGATCGAGCGTCTCGACCGGGCTGTGTGCGTAGCGACGCGGGATGTTGATGACCATCGAGGGAATACCTCCTCGCTGCAGGTGGACAGCTGCCACATCCGACGTACTGCGTGGGAACAGCGCACGCTGGACGCGAATGCCATGCTCGGCAGCGACACGCAGGAGAAATGCGCACATGCCTGGGTGGGCCAAATGTCCCCGCACACCCCCCATGCCGCTCGCCAGGGCGAGCACCGGACCACCACCGATGCGGATCCCGAGATCACGCACCAGATCGGTGTCCGGTGTCCCGCCAGCCGGCACCGTATCGACGACGATCGCAGCATCCGGCGCGAGCCGGTAGGCAGCCATCTGGGCACCGCGTAGGCCCACTTCTTCTTGCACGGTGATCACGAGAACCAGCTGGCACCCCAGCTCCACGTCGCGCAACCGCTCCGCCAACGCAACCAGCAACGCACACGAGACGCGATTGTCCAACGCCTTTCCGCTGATCCGCCGCGGGTTGGCGAGGCGCTCTACCGGCTCGTCGTACGCGACCGGATCTCCCACCTGAATCCCCAACGCGAGCACGTCCTCAGCCGAATCGAAGCCCAGATCGACGTACAGATCCCGCACCGGCGGGACACTCCGCTGCTCCTCAGCCGTCATCAGATGCCCGGGACGGACCCCGATCACACCACGGTAGCCACGAACGCGCACGTGACGGCCGGGCAACTGGCTATCGATGACACCTCCAACCTTCTCGATGCGGAGAAAACCGTTCGGCTCGATGCCTTTCACGAGCAACCCGATTTCGTCGGAATGCGCCGTCACCATCAGCACCGGCCGTTCCACATCGGACGGCAACCAGGCGAACACGTTGCCGAAGGAATCGACTTCGACACGTCGCACGAGCGGCCGCAGCAGCTCGACGAGCCGCGCGACCACCGGCTGTTCGTGGCCTGCAACACCATCGAGAGCGGCGAGCTCGTGGGTCAGTCCGAAGAGCCGCTCGGCGAGCATTTCGCGCGGAGAGGCTGATGCACTGGACATCGGGCCTCCTCTGTCGTCCAGTATGCGCACACCGCGTGAGTCGTTATACTATCAACTGCAGTTCCCGAGAGCTGAGGTGCAGGATGCGCCGTACTCGCGCCAGCCCAGACTCGAGCGGCCGGTTTCCTCTCCGGACTCGTCTTCGGGTCTGGCTAGTGAGGAGGGTACCGTGAAGCAGTACGCCCCGGAACGGATCCGCAATGTCGGCCTCTTTTCCCATGGCGGTGCTGGCAAGACATCGTTGACAGAGGCCTTCCTGTTTGCCACCGGCGCGATTTCGCGTCTCGGTCGCGTCGAGGACGGAACGACCGTATCCGACTGGGACCCCGACGAACACAAGCGCCGCATCTCGATACTGCTCAGCATCGTGCCGATCGAATGGCGCGACCACAAAATCAACCTCCTCGATACCCCTGGCTATTTCGACTTCACCGCAGAAGTCCGTAGCGCACTGCGCGTGGTCGATGCTGCGCTCATCTTGATGGACGCGACGGTCGGCGTCGAGGTCGGAACCGAGCAGGTCTGGGAATTGGCTGAGGCACGTGGCCTCCCTCGTGCTCTCGTCATCAACAAGATGGATCGCGAGAATGCCAGCTTCGCGGGAGCTCTCGCGAGCGCTCGCAGCGTCTTCGGAAACCGCATCGTCCCGATGCAGCTACCGATCGGGCAGGAGAAGGCGTTCCGCGGCTTCGTCGATGTCCTCAGCGGGCGCGCTTTCCTCTACGCCGACAACGGTGCGCTGGAACCGACGACTGTCCCTGACGAACTCGTCAGCATGCTCGACGAGTTTCGCACCCAACTCGTCGAGGCGGCGTGCGAGAGCGACGAGGACTTGACACTTCGCTACCTGGAGGGTGATGAGATCAGCGATGACGAACTTCGCGCCGGTCTGCGTGCCGCCATCGCCAGCGGCAGCATCGTGCCGGTCTTCGTCACCGCGGCGACGTCTCTCAAAGGAGTGTTGCCGCTCCTCGATGCGATCGTGGATTTCTTCCCAATGCCTGGTCCGACCCGAGCATGGCGCCCCGATGGCTCAGAGGTGGAACTCGCTCCCGATCCGAACGGCCCGCTCGCAGCTGTCGTCTTCAAGACTATTGCCGACCCCTTCGTCGGGAAACTGTCCTACTTCCGCGTCTACTCCGGCACCTTGCGCACCGATTCGCACGCCGCTGTCCCGCAACGCGGCGAGACCGAGCGCATCGGGCAACTCTTCGTCGTCCGCGGCAAGGAACAGACGCCAGTCGGTCAGCTCGGCCCGGGGGACATCGGGGCTGTCGCGAAACTCCAGGTTGCTCGGACAGGTGATACCCTGACCGATCCGAACCGTCCACTCACACTCGCTGGTATCGAGTTCCCGGAGCCAGTTTTCACGGTCGCAGTGAGTCCACGGACCAAGACCGACCTGGACAAGATGGGGATTGCTCTGCAACGCCTCCTCGAAGAAGATCCGACGCTCCGTATCGGCCGTGAGAACCAAACCGGTGAGACGCTCCTCTCCG
>BEID01000111.1 GCA_002898975.1 bacterium HR27
CGGAGACCGGCGAGATCCGGATCCTCCGCTATCTGGCTGTCGATGACAGCGGTCGTATCGTCAATCCGCTGCTGGCCGAGGGACAGATTCACGGGAGCGTAGCGCAGGGGATCGGCCAGGCACTCTACGAGGCGATCGTCTACTCGGAGACCGGGCAACCGCTTACCCAGAACTTCCTCGATTATGTCGTTCCGCGAGCGACCCAGCTGCCATCCATCGAGACGGCACACTGCGAGACACCGAGCCCGATCAACCCGCTCGGCGTCAAAGGCATCGGTGAAGCCGGCACGACGGCCGGTCCGCCTGCCATCGTGAACGCCGTTCTCGATGCGCTTCGCCCGCTTGGCATCCAGCACCTCGACATGCCGCTCACACCCGAGCGTGTCTGGCAGGCGATCCGCGCGGCCCAGGGCTGCTAAGCGATGCACACTGGAGCAGGGCGGCCGGTCGCCCAAGCGATGGTCGCCCCGTTCCCGCGTCCGATAGAGCGCTCCTGGGTCCTGAATCAGGACGCCTGGGAATCCCGAACCGTTTGGACCTCCGGAGCGTGCCCTTCCTTCGCCCGCTGACCGCGCAGGGCAGCGAGTTCGTTGCGCAGGACCTCGATCTGGCGTCGCAGAGAGAAGAGATACACGCCCAGGATGAGCCAGGTCACGAAGAAGCCAGCGAAGAGATACCAGAGCGCATCCATCGTTCTGCACACCTTTCGCGTTCAGTTGGCCGTCTCGGCACGGAGTTCCAGAACAGCGTCACGCACCGTTTCGATACGATACTTGACGATGAGAAGAAAGAGATACAGGACTATGAAAGCGACCAGCGTCACGAGCATCGTGACCAGCATTTCAGTCGGCATGTTCGGTCCTTCGCTCCGCACCACGATCGGCTGTGGGTGGAGCGTACGCCACCACCGCACCGACATGTGGATGATCGGAATATCGACGAATCCGACGATACCGAGGACGGCAGCGTAGCGTGCGCCGCGTTCCGGATCGGTGATGTAAGCCCGGAGCAGAAAGTAGCCGAGGTAGATAAACCACAGAATCAGCGTCGTCGTGAGACGCGCGTCCCACGTCCACCAGGTTCCCCAAATCGGCCGTCCCCAGATCGATCCAGTCAGCAACACGAGCGTCGTGAAGATGAAACCGAGTTCTGCCGCCGAACGCGCGAGGCGATTCCAGAACGGCGTTCCACGGAGAAGAAAGGCGATGCTGGATACGAAAATGATGAAGAAGGACACATAAGCCAGCCATGCGGCAGGAAGGTGCAGGTAGAACAAGCGTTGCACGTCTCCCTGTGTCGCATCGGCTGGTGCGTACAGGAAGATCATTGCGACTGACAGTGCGACGAGAACAAACGACGCACCACCGAGCACCGCGAGCCAGCTCAGTCCGCTGGAGCGTTTCGCCACTGCTTGCCCTCCTTCCGCCGGGACGACTATCCCCTCATTCTTCGACCACGACACCGAACGTCAGGACACTGAGCGCTGCGAACAGCACGGCGAATCCGCCGAGGAGACTCTTCCAGGGAGCTGCCTCCGCTCCGGCACCGCTCAACTCCAACATCATCGCCCGGACGCCACCGATCACCACGGGTATGGCCAAAGGAAAGAGGAGTGCCGGCAGCAATACTTCCCGTGCCTTCGCCTGCGCAGTCATCACGCTGAACAATGTCCCGAGCGCGCACAGGCCAACGGTTCCCAAGGCGAGCACGACGAGGACCCCCGGTCGGAAGACCGGCAGGTCAAAAAGCGCGGCCAGTACCACGAGTGCGACCAAGTCCACTATGGCGACGAAGAGAACCATGCTCAAGAGTTTCGCCACATAGATGACGGAACGCTCCACCGGCGCCAGAACGAGCCCCTCCCACGCGCCATCTTGCCGCTCCCGTGCCGTCATGCGCCCCAGGCCGAGCAAGGTGGCGAAGACGACGGCCACCCAGAAAGCCCCCGATCCACTGGCCGCGCGCTGGGCACCAGTGAGATCGAACGCGAAGTTGAACACCAGTAACGTCAGCAGTGCCATGACGAGCATACCGATGACGACCTCACGAGCCCGCCACTCGGAGAGGAGGTCTCGATAGAGTATCGCCAGAAGCTGTCCCCACATCGCTAGACTGGCACCACCGGGCTGTCCATCTCCGTCAGTTGGGCACGCACCTGTGTGGGATCAGCTGCGGTCCACACGACGCGCCCACGATCCAGATAGAGGGCCCAGGTCGCGACCTCCAGGCCGAACTCGTACGCATGGGTCGTCAAGAGCACTGTGCCACCACGCTCGCGATACCGGTCGAGCAGCGCTCGCAGCCGTTCACGGCTCGCTCGGTCCAGCCCAGTATCCGGCTCGTCGAGCAGGAGCACATCGGGCCGGTGCAGGAACGCTCGCGCCAGCGTAACTCGTTGCTGCAATCCCCGGGAGAGCTGGCGCACACGTTCGTGCAGGAGACCCACGACGTCGACGAGTTCGGCGACTTCGCGGACCCGGACGCTGGGCTCCGCCACCCGATACAAACGCGCGTAGTAGAACAGATTCTCAGCGACCGTCAGGTCAGGATCGAGCATGGTTCGATGGGTCACGACACCGAGTCGCGCTCGAACCTCGACCGGTACGACCTGGTGGGCGCGACCGAACCAGCTGATCGTCCCAGCGGTCGGCCGTGTGAGTCCAGCCAGAATCCGCAAGAGCGTCGTCTTACCGGCACCGTTGGGACCAACGATCAAAAGACACGTGCCCGGAGCAACGGAAAAACTGACCTCCGAGAGAGCGGTTTTCCAGCCGTACCGCTTCGTCAGCCCATCGACGATGAGGATCGGATCGTCACAGCGCAGCACCGGGGTCGAAGACGTCATGTCGTTGCACCAGACGCTGAGGTCGACAGTGAGGAGTCGGACTGCCTGGCCAGCTCACGCAGGTGTGCGATTTCGTCTTCGATACTGGCTTCGAGCTCCCGATTCACCTCCTCGATCGCGCGGAGTACACGCGCAGCCTCGGCCAGCAATGCCGTTCGCATCCTCTGGTAGTCATCGGCAGACACCTTGCCGGTCTCGAAGTCCAGCTGCAAATCCCGGAGCGACGCAAGGACCACATCGCGCTCGGCGAACAGATCGAGGAGCACCGCTGGCAGCGGCGAGGTCGCGGACGTGCGTCGATACGCGCTCCAAAGCGGCTGCAGGACGAACGCCACGAGCACGATCGCGACGACCAACAGGAGAATTGTGCCCCACAGCATCAACGCGCTTCTCCCTCCGCGCCCAACCACTGCTCGACTTGTGCAAGTGTCTCCGGCGAGACCTCCTCGATGGTGGTGTCAGCACTCGTACCCCGGCGACGAAGATAGAGCGCGACGAGGACGATCCCGACACCGAGGCCTATGGCCGGCCCCCACCAGAGGAGCCACAGGAAGCCCTCACGCGGCGGCTCGCGCAAAATGCCGACACCGTAGCGATCGACGAAGTACTGCAGGATTTGCTCGCGCGACTCGCCCTGATCCAGCTTCTGCTGGATGAGCTGGCGCATCTGCCGAGCGAGCTCGGAGTTGGAGTCCCGCACACTCTGCCCTTGGCACACAGGGCAGTTGAGCTGGTTGGCAATTTCGAGCGCTTCGGGCGAGAGTGC
Source organism: bacterium HR27 (assembly GCA_002898975.1). Taxonomy (GTDB): domain Bacteria; phylum Chloroflexota; class Chloroflexia; order Thermomicrobiales; family Thermomicrobiaceae; genus Thermomicrobium. The sequence goes on from BEID01000111.1 coordinate 3,612, forward strand.
CTCTTCGGCCATCGCACGCTCGTCCGGGAGCGCGACGAGACTGACCATCAGTAGCGCCGCCAGGACGACGGACACCACCCGTCGGAGCCAGGGCCGGATGCTTGCATGTCGCGAACTACGCCGACACATCGTTCACGCCTCGCTCACGACTCCCGGCAAGGTCCGCGGCACGCGCACGGTCGCTGGCACTGGTTGCGGCCAAAAGAGCGTAAGTGTGCCCAGGAGGAAGACTGCCGCACCGATCCAGATCCAGATCACCAGCGGGTTGATGTACACCCGGAGGCTCGCGGTACCATCGTCTTCCCAGCGATCGAGCACCACGTACACGTCGTCCATGCCGACCAGCATGATCCCCATGCGCGCGGTCGGCTGGTTCTCGTAATTGCGGTAGAAATAGCGGTGCGACTCCACGGTACCAGCGAAGCGATCGCCCCGGTACACGTCGACGACCGCGGTAACAATCTCCGCATCAGCCGTACGACGGTCATCAAGTCCACGATAGACGACCGTATACGGGCCGATTTGCCCCTGCTCACCAGGCCGGAGAACGAACTGCCGCTCGACCTGGAACGCGTTCGAGGCGATGACACCGATCGCGATCAAGATTACCGCGAGGTGGACGATGTAGCCGCCGTACCGGCGGTTGTTCCGTTGGATCAGACGCCACGCAGCCGCGAAAAGGTTCTCACGCGTCATGCGACGCCGTGCTGCGATACCGCGCCAGAATTCCTGCACGGTTACGACGGTCGCGGCAGCCACGACTCCGAACGCGAAGGCCGCCCAGGCACGCTCGAACAGCACGAGACCAGCCACCACGACGACGGCCGCTGCAACCAGCGGCCAGCGGAGATTACGCAACAGAACAGGCGGCTCGGTTCGCCGCCATGAGAGCAGCGGGCCGACAGCCAGCAGCACCAGGAGAGCGAGCAAGAGCGGGCCGATAACTCGGTTGTAGAACGGTGGACCGACGCTGATCCGGGTCTCCCAGAACAGTTCGCTGAAGAGAACGAAGTTGGTTCCCCAGAAGACCGCGAAGGCGATGGCTGTCAGGAGCAGATTGTTGAAAAGAAAGCCCGCCTCACGCGACGAGATCGACTCGATGCGACGCTCGCTCTGCAGGCCAGGTAAGCGATAGACCAGGAGCCCGATTCCGACGACGAGCACCAGCGCGAGATAGACGAGGAACCAGTGACCGATGTCCGACGTCGCGAACGAGTGCACGGACGAGAGAATACCGCTCCGGACGATGAACGTGCCGTACACGCTGAGCGCGAACGTCGCGAGCAGCAGAGCCAGGTTCCACACCTTCAGCATGCCGCGCCGTTCCTGCACGATGATCGAGTGCAGGAACGCTGTTCCGGTCAGCCAGGGCAGGAGCGCCAAGTTTTCCACGGGGTCCCAGCCCCAGTAGCCGCCCCAGCCGAGCACGTGATAGGCCCACCACGCACCGATCAGGAGCCCCATACCCAGGATGGCCCACGAGAGAACCGCCCACCGCCGGATCGCCCGGAGCCAGTCCGCACCGAGCCGTCCAGTGATGAGCGCGGCCATACCGAACGCGAAGGGTACGCTGAAACTCGCATATCCAGCGAGCAAGAACGGTGGATGCGCCATCATCCCGGGGTCCCGCAGGAGCGGGTTCAGCCCGGCTCCATCGGGAGGAGTGACCGGAAGCAGCCGAAACGGGCTGGCGACGACCGTCAGGACCAGCAGGAGAAAAACCAGGATCGAGAGCAGTGTCGCGTTCATGTAGGGCAGCAGCACGCGATCGGAGCGACGATGCAGGTAGAGAGCGATCGCGCCCAGCACGCTGGCGATCATCGCCCAGTAGAGGAGACTTCCCTCTTGCCCACCATAAAAGGCGGCGATCACGTAGTGAAGCGGCATGTCACGACTCGAACGGGCCGCCATGTACGCCAGCCGGAAGTCATGGCGGACGAACGACATGACGAGCGCGAAAACGGCGAGCGTGACCAGAACGGCAACACCGTACGTCGCCCGGAATCCGCTCTCGAGAAGCTCCGGGAAACGCCGCCGCGCACCGAGCAGACTGGCGACGATGCCGTACAAGCTGAGGATCAGAGCCAGAATCAGCGCTCCGGAACCCAGGTGCGCCATCGCTCAC
>BEID01000112.1 GCA_002898975.1 bacterium HR27
CGCAACGGAACCCAGACGCGCCCAGCCTACCGGGCGTGGGGAGCCGTACGGTGTTGCCGAAGCCACTGGAGTAGCTCGGCGAGTGGACGCGTGTTGAGCACGTGCCGCGCCTCTGCCCAGCCGCGACGCGCTGTCGCGACCGACCAGCGCATATTGTCCAACTGTCGTGTCGAGTGCGCGTCGCTGGTGCAGGCGATGAGAATACCGCGCTGGATTGCGCGCTGTACCCAGATGTCGGGTAGATCCAACCGATCAGGCTGGCCGTTGACTTCGATCGCGACGCCGAACTCGGCGGCAGCATCCAGCACGGCATCGAGGTCGATCTCGTACGGCAAGCGCGTATTGAGTAGCCGACCAGTTGGGTGACCGAGCAGATCGACGTGGGGGTTGGAGAGGGCGCGGATCACGCGCTCGGTCATGCGGGCCTCCGGGAGATCGAAAGCGCTGTGTACCGAGACGATGACGACGTCGAGTTCGGCGAGCACGTCGTCAGGATAATCCAGCGAGCCGTCAGGATGGATATTGACTTCGGCTCCCTGAAGAATGCGGAACGGCGCATAGCGTTCGTTCAGTTCGTCGATGAGTCGCCGCTGTTCGCGCAGGCGTTCGACCGCAAGCCCTTTGGCCACTGTGAGGGACGGCGAGTGATCGGAGATGACGATGTACTCATACCCCCTGGCGATCGCGGCTTGCACCATCCGCTCGAGCGTGTCGTGGCCATCGCTCCAGTCGGTGTGGACATGAAGATCGCCGCGTATGTGGGAGAGTTCCACCAGCTGGGGAAGTCGGTGTTCGAGCGCTGCCTGTATTTCTCCCCGGTTTTCTCGAAGCTCGGGAGGGATCCAATCCATGCCAAGGCAGGCGCAAATCTCTTGCTCCGTGCGGCTGGCTACTCGCTGGCCAGTTTCGTCGAAAAGGCCGTATTCGGAGAGCTTCCATCCACGATCTTGTACCAGACTCCGCAGTGCGATGTTGTGTTCCTTGGATCCGGTGAAGTAAAGGAGTGCCGAACCGTACTCGTCCGGATGAACGACGCGGAGATCGACTTGTAGGTCTTCGCGTGTCAGGATCGACGGACGGGTGGGGCCAACAGCGAGCACCTCCTTCACGATCGGTAGGCGTGTGAATGCATCCACTACTTCTTGCGGACGATCCGAGGCGACCAGAATATCGATGTCACCGATCGTCTCTTTTATGCGCCGCAAGCTCCCAGCGGGATCGATCGCTCGCACGGCGGGCACCTCGCGCAGCAAGGTGACGACAGTTTCCGCGACCGGTAGAGCGACGCCCAAGAGGAGTCGCTTGGTACGCTGCATCAGGCGAGCAGCCTCGCGCGCGATCCGCTGCTCGAGCTTTTCGCCGAAGCCCGGCAAGGTGCACAGCTTATGATTCTGCGCTGCTTCGAGGAGCTGTTGAATTGTCGTGATGCCGAGCTTCTCGTACAGCAGGTGCGCGCGGGATGGGCCGATGCCGGGTACCTCGAGCAGGTCGACCGCCTGGATCGGCACTTCCCGCTTGAGTTGCTCGTAATATTCGAGTTTCCCTGTACGCAGATATTCCTCGATTTTCGCGGCGATCGCTTTGCCGACACCGGGAATCTCGTCCAGCTTGCCCTGGCGAGCGATCTCCTCGATATCGGCATCGAGATCGCGAATGTTCTGTGCTGCGATCGTGTAGGCGCGGATCCGATAGGGATTCTCGTTCTTGAGCATGAGGAGTTCAGCGATCTGTTCGAGCAGCGCGGCAACTTCTTCGTTTCTTCGCATCGTGTCACTCCTCTGTCTGCGAGGTCTGGCTGGCGAGTTCGTGTAGCCACGCGTGGAGGAAGCGAGCTGTCGCGTGAACGATAGCTCGCACCTCGTCTGGCAGCAGTCCGGTTACAGCAGTGATTTGCTCATCGTTCCACCGGTCGAGCGCGGAGAGCAAAGAGATTTCGCGCCACTGTTCGGGTAGCCGCGCGAGAAGCGAATCGAGAACCTGCCGCGCGGTGACGTCCTGGAGGAGTTCGTCGGGAAAAGGCAGATCCGGGTCACGGAAAGCGTCCTCGAGGCGGGCAAGGACGGGTTGTGTGGGCGGATGATGCTCTGCCTGCGGCGCACTGACCTCGGTAGACTGATGCCGCTGGCTGCGGCGCTCCAGCGCAGCCTGGTGAACCGTATCGCGCGCCAGGTGCCGGAGCCACGCGAACCGGTCGCGCGGGAGGTGCGGGAGTTGCCGGAGTTCCTCGAGCGCCCGCTGGTAGGTGGCGAAAGCGAGCTCCTCGGCATCGAGTTCCTCGGGTTCGATCAGTCCGGCTTCGACCTCGCGGGCGATGGCGCGGAAGATGGTGCGCAGGATAGGAAGGTAAAGGGTGAGGCCTTCCTGAAAGAGCCATCGCTCTCGTTGCTCGACTTCCTCCTCGTCGAGATGCGGCTGTCGTGGTACGACACGAGCCGCCGCGTGCAGCTGCGTCGTGAGGCGACGTCGTGCTTCCTCATACGGGGTCGCTGCGAGCTTCCGGCGGAATGCGTGAAAGTACGGATCTTGAAAGACCATCTCGTCCCTCCCCCACCAGCACTCGACAGTTCCGAGCATACCGATGGAGAACCCGGCTGTCACGCTCGCTCGTGAAGAGGGGGGTGAGAGCCGATGTCGCGTGTAAACTCTAGGGGAGCGCGCTGCCGAAGTGCCAGCCGGGGCGGCGGACGAGTGCTCGGCTGAGCATGTCAGGCTCGGCACGGCCGTTCGCGGGATACCGGTTACCCTTCGGGCAGCCAGCCGCGCTCGCGCAGCAGTTCAGCGCCGATGCGTCCGCGCTCCATGATGCCGCTTCCGTCGGCGGTTTTGCGGTATTCCAGGCGTGCGCGTTCCAGGTACTGGACGATCGTCCCGTCAGCCAGAGCGATCGGTTCGCTGATGGGGAATCCGGCGAAGCGAACAGCGGCCTCCTCATCGGTCAGAGCGCTCTGCTGTCTGACGAGCTCTCCGGTGCGTTGCCAGGCAGCCAAGAATCCTCCACACAAGAGGTGGCCGGTCGCGTCGAAGCGACGACACTCGACCTGCGAGAACGGCGCAGCAGCCGGTACTCGAAAGGCCCGCGTGTGGGTCAGGGCGAGCCGCTCGGCTAGTTCAGCACCGAGACGGTCGAGCACGACGCCGTCGAGCGCAGCTGCTTCTGCGGGAGCCCAGACGAAGCGCGCTCGCTCGAAATACTGGACGGTCCGGAACTGACCGGTTTGCGGATCGAACTCATCGAATTCTTCAGAAATCGGATAGCCGAAAATCTCCACGCCGCCATACCGTTCCCAGAACTGCCGGAAGCCGTTGGCGAGGTAATGGCCGGTTTCGGGAACGTACCGCCAGCGTGGATCGCTCCCCTGTGGCTGGGAGCGGCGCGCGGTCGGGAGGAGATCGGCGAGGGGTGCACCCCAGAGCATGCTGCCGGCAGCGGTGCGTTCGGCCCAGATCAACCATCCACCGCCGGCCGCGAGCGCGTCGACTGCACCGGCCTCCGGCAGGGCGATGAAACGGCTGCCACTCTGGGTGTCGAAGGCGACGAGAGCTGGCTCGCTTTGGCCAGCTGGCGACGGATCGAGCCAGAACAGGTACCGGTCGTCGGCCGTGACCAACTCGGGGCTCTGTGCCCTGCCGAGCTCGATGGGCTGGCCACTGCCCAACGCATTTCGAGCTGTGAGAACATCGGTAATGGTGATCAGCGTGTCGCCGACGACGCGGAACGCGGGCGCCGGGCCGCTTCCGGTGAGAAGCGTCGTTGCATCGGCCGCCGAGGCGATCGGTTGCGCGCTGATTCGCCAGGGCCCGTCCGGTGAGGACTCCAGCCAGAACAGTCGACCTTCGTGCAGTGCGATCGCTCGGATGGCGCTTGCGCTGTCGCCGACCAGCGCGACGTCGACCGTTCGCTGTGTGCCTGAAAGATCGGCACCATAGACGCGGTCATGACCGTTCCGAGAGACCCAGGCGAGCCAACGTTGCCAGAGCACCGGCGTCCGCTCGTCGTTCGTGCGAGCCAACAGGACCTCTTGGCCGTCTGTCCAACGACGTACCTGGACGCGCGCAGGGCACTGGTCGCAGTCGCGTTCTTGCCAGGCGACGAGGTCGCCGGAGAGCGTGACGACGTCGATGCGACCAGGTGTGACGGTGAGAACACGTTCCTCTGGCCCGTCGAGCGAGCGGATCACTAAAGCCCTGGTGTCGCCGGTCGAGCGGACGAAGGCGGCGACGTTGCCGTCGGTCGCGAGCGCTTCGAGGTGTGCTGCGTCGTATCGACCGAACAGGAGCGGGCTGGTGATGGCCTCCGACCGGCCCTGCCAGCTGACCGAGAGTCCGAGCAGCACGCTGCCGAGTGCGAGCAATGCCGCCAGAGAGCGCACGACAACCGCGAGCCCGTGCCCCTGGTCATGTCGGCACGGGACACCAGGGAATACGTCGGTCTTCTTTGCGGTCCGCGAAAGCGGTCGAAGGATCGTCGCGTCAGTGTTCCGGTTCCGCAACGGCTGCCCCCTCAGTGAGGAGCATCGACCGTCCGAGGATGAGCGACGAGAGTGCGGAAGCACCAGGAGCACGGTACGATCGATTTCTGGCCATTGCGTACCCGATGTGCTCCTCCTGGTACCGGGCTAGCCGACGATTTGCGTGCCGCTTTTCCCCTCGACCGCCTCGCGTGCGTGATCGAGCGCCGCGATGACCGCGCGTCGCCCGCTTCCGCCGCTGACGAAGCGGATGGCAGCTTCCACTTTCGGCCCCATGCTTCCGGAGGCGAAGTGTCCCTCTGCCTGGTACTGGCGCAGTTCCGCGACTGTGACGGTCTCGAGTGGACGTGCCTCCGGTGTTCCGTACCGGAGCATGACGTACGGGACGTCTGTGAGAATGACGAGGGCATCGGCTGCGAGCTCGTGCGCGAGCAGCGCGGCCGCCAGATCTTTGTCGATCACAGCTTCCACGCCCTCGTAACGCCCATTGGCGCGGCGCACGACCGGTATGCCACCACCACCGCAGGCGACCACGATCGCGCCAGCGGCGAGCAGCAAGTCGATGGCTGGTCGGTCGACGATGACGATCGGGTCGGGAGACGGGACGACTCTCCGCCAGCCGCGCGAGCCCTGCGGTTTCCACACCTGGCCGGTAGCAGCCATGATCGCGCGGGCTTGTTCTTCCGGATAGTAGAGTCCGATCGGCTTAGTCGGCTCGCGCCAGGCAGGATCGTCCGGGCTCACTTCGGTGCGGGTGACCAGGGTCGCCACGACTCGGTCGAGGCCACGCTGGCGCAGCTCCGCTCCCAGTGCCTGCTGGATCATGAAGCCGATCGTTGCCTGGGTCTGTGCGACGCACCAGTGGAGCGGTACGGGCGGAACGACGTCGCGGGCCAGCTCGTTCTTGACGAGCAGGTTCCCCACCTGCGGGCCGTTGCCGTGCGTGATGATCAGTTCGTACCCGGCTGCGACGAGTTCAGCGAGCTGGCGGCAGGTGAGATCCACGTTCGCTTGTTGTTCCTCGGCGGTGCCGCGTTGCCCAGCTTGGATGATCGCGTTTCCACCGAGTGCGACGACGAGACGCCTCATCACCCGCTCCTCTCGGCGAGTGCCGCGTGCTTCCAGGTTCCAGCGAGGTACTCCCGTTCGACGGCGCGGTAGGCGTCGACGAAACAGCGCTCCGGCGGGCGAACGATACCAGCGCCGACCTGCCCAATGCCCGGCTCGCGGTGCGCGATACCGGTGTCGATGACCGGTAGAAGTCC
>BEID01000113.1 GCA_002898975.1 bacterium HR27
TCGCCGAAGCCGTGGCTGGTGATGGCACCCAGCTCGACCCGCCGCATCAGGGACAGGTCAACGTCCGTGCGGCGGCCTTCGGTGTGGTGCGTGTCGACCAGCAGCGCCTTGAGCGGCTGATCCGAACCGGTCACGCGCTCGTCGCGACGGTTCTCGATGGTCGCGTCGCTGAACCGGGCGAGACGATCGCGATCGTGAAAGCACCGGCGTACTTCGTGCCGGAAGCACGGCTCGCTCGTGCGCTCGGTCGACTCGCTTGTCAACCCATTGTTCGCGTCGTGCCCTTCCGACTCCGGCGCGTCGCCCTTTTGGCTGGTGAGCGCGTACGACCGGCAGCTCTCGATGTCGCGGTGCGTGCCTTGCACGAGAAGTTGGCTCGCTACGGGGCCGGCCTGGTCGAGTCGGGGAGAGTCGATCGAGACGAGCCGCAGCGTATCGCTGAGCAGATCGCGCAGTGGATCGAGCAGGGAGTCGAACTGGTTCTCACCGCTGGATCGATCATGCTCGATCCGGGTGACGCGTTCCTGCGGGCCCTTCGACCCCTCGGTGCGCGGCTCACCGTGCGTGGTGCACCGGTCGATCCCGGTACGATGTTCTGGGTCGCCTACCGGAGAGACGTACCGATCCTCGGACTGGCCAGCTGCGAAATGTACGGCCGTGTCTCCGTCTTCGATCTGATCGTGCCGTTCATCCTCACAGGCGAACGGGTGGATCGCCCCTTGTTCGCTCGGCTGGCGCACGGTGGGTTACTGGAAGACACGCATCAGGCACGTCTCCCCCGGGCGTGGCGCGGCGCGTAGGCGTCCGCATCGTGACCGACGGCGCAGCGTATACTCGGCTCGGGTGATGGGATGGACGATGTTGAACCGGCTGCAGCAGTTCGAGGACTTCGTCGAGCGCTTGATGGAAGGGACGGTCGGGCGAATCTTTCGGACGTCGGTCCAGCCGGCTGAGATCGCTCGCCGGCTCGAGCGTGCCATGGATGCCCAACAGCTGGCGACCCCGGAAGGGCCGATCGTGCCGAACGACTTCCTGGTGCGGCTGCATCCGGACGATTTCGTGCAGTTCGCTGACTTCGCTGACTCGCTGTCGCTCCAGCTCGAAGAGTGGTTGCTGGATATTGCCGAGGAGCGTGACTACGGATTCGTCGACCAGGTTCGCGTGCGTCTCGTCGGCGATCCGGCGGTACCGCGGCGACAGGTGGTCGTCGAGGCGAGGATCGCCGAACTACCGGCCGATGACTTCGCTGGGCGGCAGGCGTGGCAGCGGACCGAGGTTTATCGCGTCCTGCAGGATACCGGGAACGTTCCACGGGCGTTTCTCCGCGTCGTTGAGGGGCCGCTGCCTGGCGAGACGTACTTGATCCGCAAGCGCGTGACAACGCTCGGTCGTGCACTGGAGAACGACATCGTGCTTGAGGCGCTCGACGTGTCCCGGCGCCACGCCCGGATCGAGTACGCTGACGGGCAATTCGTCATCATCGATCAGGGTTCCACGAACGGGACGTACGTCAACGGCGTGCGAGTGGAACGCGCGCCGTTACGGGCGGGCGATCGGGTGGCGCTCGGTACCGTCGTGCTCGAGTTCTCGCTGCCGGGGGCGTAAGTCGGCTGCATGGAGTGGTTCGTCCAGCTCCCGTTCGAATGGTTCGTGCTGCTGCTGCGCTTGGTCTTCGCGTTCCTACTTTATTTTTTCATCTTTCTCATCGCGCGGATCACGATCCGGGAACTTGCGGCTGTCGCCAGCACGACTGGCGAGGGGGGTGGGCCTCCTGGGCATCTTATCGTTCAGTCGCCGGGGGCGACGGGGCTTCGCCCGGGCGCACGGCTCCCTCTCGATCCGGTGACCGTGATCGGTCGTCACCCGTCGTGCACGATCCGGCTCGATGACTCGTTCGTCTCGACCGAGCATGCCCAGCTCACCTGGGAACACGGGCGCTGGTGGATCACCGACCTCAAGAGCACGAACGGCACCCGTGTCAACGGGCGGCCGATCACTGCACCGACCGGGTTGCGGTACGGAGACGTGATCGAACTCGGCGACGTACGGTTGGTGCTGGCACCGTAAGGCCGAATCGACGCTTACATGGAGGATCGTGTCGGACGATGCTAGGATGGAGAGCAACGAGGGGTGACCGGGGGAAGCGGGCGACTGACCGCTTCTTCTGTGTTATCCAATCGCCTGTGATGGGGCGGTTGCGAAACGGTAGGGGAAGGGGGATTGGTGAAGGTCCTTCGTTGCCTCGTACTGGTAGCGGTGCTGCTCGGTTCGTTGGCAGTGATCGTTCCGCCGTCGGTCCATGCAGCAGCGCCGAGCGTTCCGGAAGATCTCGAGATGCCGCGGTACTTTCCCGAGACGGGATTCTGGGTGCAAGGGCCGTTCCGCCGTTTCTGGGAGACACATGGCGGGCTCTTCATTTTCGGTTATCCGATCACCGGCGTGTTCAAGCAGGACGGCTACTGGCGGCAGTATTTCGAGCGCGCCGTGTTCGAGTATCACCCTGAGTTCGCCGGAACCGAGGACGAGGTGCAGCTCGTCCGGGTCGGAGCCTGGCGCGTGAGCGGACGCGAGAACGAGGAACCGTTCCGCCCGATCGAGTGGTTCCCCGATACGAGCGATCGCCGCTATTTTCCGGAGACCCAGCACTCACTGTCGTATGGCTTCAAGGCGTACTGGGATCGCTACGGCGGCTGGCGGGTCTTCGGCTTACCTCTTTCTGAGGAATTTTCCGAACAGAACCCGCCACCGCCAGCCGGCGACGGTGAGGTGCATACGGTCCAGTACTTCGAACGGGCTCGTTTCGAGTATCACCCGGAATATGCTGGGACGCCCTATGAGGTGCTGCTGGGCCTGCTGGGACGAGAGTATCTCGCGGCGCGGGGAGCTCCTCCTGAGGCGCTCGCCCGACAGGATCCAGCCATGCCCCCGTTCGATCCGATTCGCAACCGGCAGTACGGGCCGCGTGTCGGCTACGGATTCAATATCGCCTGGCGTGGCGACCATGACGGAGATGGCTTCAATCAACGGACGATGGATCTGGTGAAGGGAGCGGGCTTTTCCTGGATTCGGTTCCAGGCTATCTGGCGGGATATCGAGACGCGGCCGGGCCGGTACGATACGCATGCCCTCGATCGCATCATCGACACGGCGGCAGCGAACGGTGTCAAGATCGTCGTCAGCGTGGTCGGCCCGCCGCCGACGTGGGTCGATCCGAACGGTATGATGCCGATGGACCCATCGTCGTACGGCAAACTGATGGAGTTCCTGGCCAAGCGGTATGCGGGCAAGGTCCAAGCCTGGGAGATCTGGAACGAGCAGAACCTGGCCTACACGACCGGCGGTCACGTCGATGTCGGCCGGTACGTCAATCTTCTCAAAGCCGCCTATCAGGGAGTGAAGAGGGCTGACCCGCACGCTCTCGTGCTGTTCGGTGGGTTGACGCCCACCGGCGTCATGGACCCATCGATCGCGATCGACGACGTCGAGTATTTGCGTATGGTTTATGCCTATAACAACGGTGAGGTGAAGCAGTATTTCGACCATCTCGCGACGCATCCGGGCGGGACGCTCAATCCGCCGGATACGTTCTGGCCCGATCGACCTGGTCCCGGTCCGGGATGGGTCGACCACCCCAGCTTTTACTTCCGGCGGGCCGAGCAATTGCGGCAAGTCATGGTGGAAAATGGTGACGCCGCCAAGCAGATCTGGTTGACCGAGTTCGGCTGGTCGACAGCGAACCAGGCGCCAGGATACGAATACGGAAACTACGTGAGCGAGCAGCAGCAAGCGCAGTATCTTGTCCGTGCGTTCGAGATTGCACGGACGGAATGGCCGTGGGTCGGCGTGATGCTCGTATGGAATCTGAACTTCAGTACCATCACCGATCCGAGCGACGAGAAGTACCCGTGGTCAGTCGTCTACGCTGACTGGAGTCCGCGGCCAGCGTATCGGGCTCTGCAGGAGATGCCGAAATGAGGGAACCGCGCGTGGAAGGTGAACGAGCGGGACTGCTGCCAGTGCGTGGCAGCCTCTCGCTCGTGCTGCCAGCGTACAACGAGGCGGCGAATATCGAGGCGGTCGTTCGGCGGGCGCTCACCGTGCTGCCGCCATTGGTCGAGGACTTGGAAATCATCATCGTCAACGACGGAAGTCGCGACGAGACCGGGGCGATCGCTGAACGTCTGGCACGTGAGGACGAGCGGGTACGAGTCGTTCATCATGAGGTCAACCGCGGGTACGGAGCCGCGCTTCGGTCGGGGTTCGCGGCGAGCCGTGGTGACCTGGTGATGTTCATGGACGCGGACCAGCAGTTCGACCCAGCGGACTTCCTGCACCTCGCGCCCTTTTTGCCGCATGCCGACATCGTGGCGGGCTACCGTGTGCGTCGCCGCGATCCCTGGATCCGCCTGGTCTACGCAGCGATTTTCAATGCAGCCATGCGTCTCGTCTTTGGCATCCCGGTGCGCGATGTCGACTGTGCGTTCAAGGTGCTCCGCGGTGATCTCGTGCGAGCGCTCGATCTCCGCATGAACGGCGCACTGGTCAACACGGAACTCCTCGCAAAGGCGCAACGTGCTGGAGCGACGATCGTCGAGGTCGGAATCCGCCATTACCCCCGCTTGAGCGGCGAGGCGTCAGGCGGGAATGTGCGGGTGATTCTCCGAGCGGTACGTGAGGTACTCCAGCTCTGGTGGCTTCTCCTTTGGTATCGACCACCGCGTGGCCTCGGTCGCGGACGACCCCAGCCGCGCTCGGCACAGGTGATCCGGGCTGGTGCACTGGCGTTGCTCGGTCTTTCAACTGCCTGGTGGATCGTTCGGCGGTTTGCCCGGAGGCACGAGCGTTAGTCGTCCGCGTCAGATGCGGTGAGCTGCCTGAGGTCCGAAGCACGGACACCTGCCACGCGCACGCGTTTGCGCCGGCAGCGGGCTCCTGCGGTGATCGCGATCTGACGAGAGGGCACGTGCAGAAGTTCAGCGAGGAAGCGACGCAGGGCCTCGTTGGCTGCGCCATCGACTGGCGGTGACTGGACACGCACGACAAGCGCACCGTCACGGAGACCAGCGAGTTCCGTCCGCGCGGCACGTGGCTGCAGGTGAACCCAGAATTCGATGCTGCCATCGCGGTGCTCGGTGAGCTGCAGGCTCATGGCGTTTCGGTTCTCCCGCGTGTCGAGGCGAGGAGTCGCTCGGGAAGATTCCGATTGAAGCTGCCGCTCCGATAGCCCTCGAGGTCGAGGGTCACGAACTCGTAGCCGACTGAGCGCAGTCGTGCGACGATCTCGTCGCGCAGCTCAAGCGCCCGGGGGAAGTCACTGAGCTGGAGTTCGAGTCGGGCCAATGTGTCGTGATGCCGGACGCGAAACCCACGGAAACCGAGTTCGCGCAGGGCGCGTTCTGCCGCTGCCACCTGCTTGAGCTTCTCGACCGTGATCGGCGTCCCGTACGGAAACCGTGACGAGAGACACGCGTATGCGGGCTTGTCCCAGGTGCGGAGACCGAAGAGTCGGCTCAGCTCGCGGATCTCCTGTTTGGTCAGTCCGACCTCCGCCAGTGGATGGACGACGCCGAGGTCGCGGGCAGCACGGAGCCCGGGCCGGAAGTCGTGTAGATCGTCGGCGTTCGTGCCATCGGCGACGGCGGCGAAACCCTCCGCGACAGCCAGTGCCCGCAACTTGCCGTACAGTTCGTTCTTACAAAAATAGCAGCGCTGATGAGAGTTCATCG
>BEID01000114.1 GCA_002898975.1 bacterium HR27
GTGTCGAGTAACCGTAAATCTGGGGAAGCGGCTGCACCGGGGGGAACGATGGGCGTCCGCGTACAGGGGCTGAGTCTCAACTTCGGCGCCGCGACCATTCTCCGCTCGGTCGACCTGGTCGTGGAAGACGGCGAGCTGTTCACGCTACTGGGGCCGAGCGGATGTGGCAAGACGACGCTGCTGCGCACGATCGCCGGTCTCGAGCGGCCGAACGCGGGGCAGATCTGGATCGACGACCGCCTGGTGAACGACGCCGCACGCGGCGTCCTCGTCCCACCGGAAGCGCGCAACGTCGGGTTCGTGTTTCAGTCGTATGCGCTCTGGCCGCACATGACCGTGGCCGAGAATGTCGCCTTCCCGCTCAAAATGCGCCGTCGACCGGCCAGCGAAATCCGCGAACGGGTGCACTGGGCCCTCGACATGGTCGGTCTGGGGCCGTTTGCCAGCCGGCCGGTCACGGCGCTGAGCGGTGGCCAACAGCAGCGGGTCGCGATCGCCCGGGCCATCGTCGCCCAGCCCAAACTGCTGCTGATGGACGAGCCGCTCTCCAACCTGGACGCGGATCTGCGCCGCGAGGTGCGGGACGAGATCCGCAAGCTGCAGCAGACACTGGGTATCACGACGATCTACGTCACGCACGACCAGGAAGAAGCGTTCGCGATTTCCGATCGCATCGCCGTGATGGAGGCGGGAGTCGTGCTCCAAGTCGGCACTCCCCAGGAGCTGTACGAGTACCCGGCTGTCGACTTTGTCGCCCGCTTCCTCGGGCAACTGGTCGTCGAGGGAACGATCCGTACCGCGGAGGAAGGCACATGGATCGAGTTCGGCGGCCACCTGGTACCCTGGGACGGCGAACGACTCGCTGCCGGGCCGGTTCGGGTTGCGCTCGATATCGCCAAGCTCCGCCTGCTTCCCCCGGACGCCCTGGATGAAGGCCGCATCCGTCTGCCCGCGACGCTCGACCGCCTGACCTTCGCTGGTCGCTGGGGATGGCGAGCACGGGTGCGGCTGTTCGACACCGTCTTGCTCGAGCTCTACACCCCGCATGCCTTCGCAGCGGCGGATCGCGTGTGGGTAACCGCTGAGCCTGGTTTTCTCAAGCTGGTCGGGCGTGCGCCCACCGAAGCCGAGACGGTTCGGCACCCCGCATGAGCGGCTTCGGCCACGCCTGGACGCTGTTTCGGAGAAAGGGTAACGACGATGGCGAATGGGCACAGCAGAGTCATCCGGCGGACGGCACCCGACAGGCGGGTGCTGGAAGCAGACGTCTGTGTCGTCGGTGCAGGGATCAGCGGGGTCACCGCTGCGACGCTGCTCGGACGGCATGGACGACGCGTCGTCCTAGTGGATGCATGCCCTTGGGTCGGCGGCCAAGCGGTCGGCGTCCCGATCGGCACGATCGGCGGACTCTTCTCGAGCGGTCCGGAACCATACCTTTTGACCAGCATCTTTGCAACCGAAATCCTCGCCGAGCTGACCGAGCAGGACGCGTGCTTCTACCAGCGGTCACGCCGCGCTCGGACGGTCAACGTGGTATACGACGAAGTGGTGTTGATGCGGATTTTCGAGCGGAAGCTTCGCGACGCGGGTGTGCGACTGTTGCTCGGCGGCGTGCTGGCGGAGGTCGAGCGGGATGACCGGCACATTCGCGCCGTCCGGGTTGCGACGCGCTTCGGACCGTGCGAAATCCGGGCCCGGGCCTTCGTCGAGACCTCCGGTGACGCCGCGCTCAGCTGGCTGGCCGGTCTGGCCTGCCGCACCGCGACCTTCCCGATTTACGGCACGCAGATCGTCATCGTCGAAGGCGTGGACTACAGTATCGCCGACGATCCGCACGAGATTATGTGGGAAGCCGAGCGCCTCTTCGCCGAAAAGCGCCACGAATACGGTCTGAGCCGGGAAAAGGGAGTCTTGTTTCCCTTGCCCAGTCGCAGCATGGCCGTACTCAACGTGACGCACGTGGCAACGCCGCTCGATCCGATCGCCTTCTGGGAAGAGGCAGCGCACGGTCGCGAGGAGGGCGAGCTCGCGTTCCAGCTCCTCAAGAACGAGTACCCAGAGGCCTTCGGCAAGGCACGCATCCGCACCATGGGACATCCCGGTATCCGGCAGACGCGCTCGATCGTCGGTCGCTCCATGCTGACAGTCGACGATGTCGTCGCCGGTACCCGGTTCGAGGACGCGGTCGCGCGCGTTGCCTGGCCGATCGAGCTGCACGACACCGCATCCGGCTATCGCTGGGAACCGTTCCCGGATGGACACGTGCACTACGTACCGCTTCGTTCGCTGGTGCACGCCGAGGCGGACAATCTGGTCGCGGCTGGCCGCTGTGTCGATGCCGATCCCTTTGCCTTGTCGAGCATCCGGGTGATGGGGCCCTGCATGGCGATGGCAGCGGCCGCTGCAGAAGCGATCGATCTCTTCCTCGACGGGTACGCATCAGTACACGAGGTGCCGGCTTCAGCCGTACAGGAGCGGGTTCGTCCCAACCTGGAGAGCCGGATGGAATGGCCACCGGAGGTCGCGACCCGTCCCGTGCTGCGGCCGCGCAGCTGAAGGACACGCGCGGGAGGCTGTAGCGAGAGAGGATCGATGGCGATGACCGCGTCAGCTGAAGCTCCGCGCAGCCTGCAAGAACTCATCGATCGCGTCCCGAACATCGTGGATCACCTGTTCCAGAATCCGAAGGGCGTCTGGCGGGCCGTGTTCCACAGCTTCCCGCCATCGCACCTCCCGCCCGAATTCACCAACTGGCGCGACGAGCAGCGGGCGCGTCGCGAAGGGGTCGCGCTTCTGGACCAATCGTTTCATATGACGAATCTCTTCCTCCGCGGACCGGACGCCGGGAAACTGCTCGAGCGACTGGGCGTGAACAGCTTTCGGCACTTCGGCTCGGGGCGTGCCAAGAACTTCGTGGCCTGCACCCCGGAGGGGTACGTCATCGGCGACAATGTGCTCTACGCGCTGAACGACGAAGAGTTCCTCTTCGTCGGCGGTGAACCGGTGCTCAACTGGGTTTCCTTCCACGCGCAGACGGGCGACTTTCGTGTCACCGTCGAGCGTGACCCGCTCTGGTCGCTCAACCCGCAGGGCCGGCGCAGGCTCTATCGATTCCAGGTCGAGGGACCGCACGCTCCGGAGTTGCTCGCGAAGCTCCACGGAGGAGCACTTCCGGATATCGGCTTCTTCCGGCATACGGTGCTCTCGCTGGGAAGCTACCAGGTTCGCGTTCTCCGCCACAGCATGGCCGGCGTGCCCGGCTACGAACTCTCGGGTCCGTGGGAGGAGCGTGAAGCAGTCCGCACACTCATCGTCGAAGCTGGTCAGGAGTTCGGGATCCGCCTCGTCGGTTCGTTCGCCTACCTCTCGAGCGGTGGCATCGAATCGGGTTGGATTCCGCGACCGTTGCCCGCCATCTACACGAGCCCGGCGCTCCGCGCTTACCGCGAGTGGCTTCCGGCAACCACGCACGAAGCGGTGAGCTCGCTCGGTGGGAGCTTCTACTCGCCGAACATCGAAGACTACTAGCTGACACCATTCGAACTCGGACTCGGTCACGTCGTCAAGTTCGACCACGACTTCATCGGGCGCGCGGCGCTGGAGGAACACGCCCGGACGACGCGCCGCCGCAAGGTCACGCTCGTGTGGCATCCCGACGATGCGGCGCGCATCTTCCGGTCGCTGCTCGAGGCTGGACCGATGGCTCGCTATCTCGATCTTCCGTGGCTCCACTATGCGAGCTGGCAATACGACAAGGTGCTCGACCAGCACGGCGAGCTGATCGGCTTCGCCCTCTACGCTGCGTATACGGCGAACGAACGAGCGCTCCTCGCGCTGGCGGTGATCGACGAAGCGTTCAGCACACCCGGGACGGAGGTGCTGCTCGTCTGGGGCGAGGACGGCGGCGCGCGGAGCGGTCCGTGGATCGAGCGCCACGAACCGGTCGCGGTGCGTGCCACGGTTCAACCCGCACCGATCAGCCAGGCTGCGCGGGACTATCGCTTCCGGCTCCGCGGCCGGTGAGCGAGTGCGACAACAAATCGACTTGTTCGCATGCTTAGGGAATTTACAACCAGACAGGCCTCAGGGCCATGACGCTTGGCAAGACAGAAATCACACGAGCCCGTCCTGGCTGGGTGCCTTGTCTCGACCTCGGTCGCGTCCCTAACAGCACGGGCGGATGCTCCTGCCTGTTCCCGCGTGCGGCGCGCCTCTTTCCGCAAGAAGGGGTTCACCCGCTCAGCCCTGGAGCAATTGAACGCGCTGCTCGGCCGCTGATTGCCGTCAGGATTGCCGTAAAGAGCGTCAACGGCCGGTCGATGCGGACCGGCCGTTCTTTCGGTTCCGCGTCGTTTCGCGGTCTTTCCTGGTAGGCCGGGTGGGACTCGAACCCACAACCCGCGGATTAAAAGTCCGCTGCTCTGCCAGTTGAGCTACCAGCCCGCGCGAATCCGGACACGCACTCGCCGGATTCATCCTAAGTGTACGTGATCGACAGCTCCCCGTGCAGCACTCGCGCACGACGCCGGCTCGCCTTCAGCACTCGGGCCCAGAGCTGCTGGTCAAGCCTCCCGGGTCAGTGCGTCGGCTCCGTCAACCGCCTACTTGGGCTCCATCCCGTGCACGTTCGCGCGCCAGGAGCATGCCCGCGTTGTTGCGCTGGCGCCTCGCCGCTCGCGACTCGTCCAGCGTGTACCCTTCCGCACGAACGAGGAGGTGCGCCGATGACCGTGCTCGACGAAGCCCACGCCCGCATGCTCGTCCTGCGCGCGCTCGACCAGCTCGGCGGCCCCCGCGCGGTCTACCGGTCGCCGCGCCATCCGTTTTCGCCGGCTGGCATGAGAACGGTCCGTGTCGACGACTACGAGGTCCGCGTTCGCTACGGGGAGATCAGCTCGCCCGCGGTGGCCGAGCTGGCCGGCTTCGTCTTCGAGATCCGCGACGAGGAGCTGATTCTCCTCTTCGCGCCACCGGAACGATGAGCGCGCATCGGGCTCGCCCGCTCTTCCGCCTGTTCGCCGGCGCTCTGCTCGCTGCACCGATCGCCCACCTCGGCTACCGGCGCGGTGCGCTCGACTTCGGCGGTGCCCTCGCGAGTACGGCAGTGGGCACGCTCGTCTTCGCCGGTGGCGGGCTCGCCTGGTCGCTGCCGATGATCGGCTTTTTCGGCTCGGCGAGCGCACTCACCCGCCTGCGCGCCCAGCTCGGCACACGCACGAATGGGCATCAACCGGCACACCCGGCTCGCACAGCACGGCAGGTGGCAGCAAACGGTGGGGTCGCCGCGCTGCTCGGACTGATTCAGCTCGCGGCGAGGCGTCCTGCCCGGTTCACCCTGCCGTACCTCGGCGCGGTCGCCGCCGCTGCAGCCGACACGTGGGCGACCGAAGTGGGGGCACTCAGTCCATGGCCGCCGCGTTCGCTCAGGACCGGTCGCCGTGTGCCGCACGGCACTTCGGGTGCTATCTCCGCACCCGGTACGCTCGCGATGGTCGCCGGGGCCGGATTCATCGCAGTCCTGTCGCCGCGCCGCTCTCCCCGCTGGGTCGTCCTGCTCGCCGGCTGTGCCGGCGCTCTCGTTGACAGCTTGCTCGGTGCCACGCTCCAGGCGCGCTACCGCTGCGAACGCTGCGGCCGCGTCGTAGAAGATCCACAGCACGGATGCCAGGCCCGCCTCCAGCGTGTGAGCGGGCTCCCCGGACTGACCAACGATACGGTCAACGCGC
>BEID01000115.1 GCA_002898975.1 bacterium HR27
AACCCGCTACTGCCTCCGTCATCGCCTCCCAGTACCGCGGCGGGAAAATGTGACAGAAGATATCGATCTTCAACACGAGTTCGTACCCCTTTCTGCGTAGCGTCTGCGCTCTTCTTCTACAACTGGTTGCTGGCCTCTTCGAGCAAGCTGAAGTCCACGAGCTGCCCGACCGGTACCTTCTGCTGAATACTCTTCCGGCGTAGCCAGATCTCCTGCACCGCTTCCAGATAGGACGTGTCGAATCGCCCGTCGGCACGAAGTCCGGGCCAGACCATCTTCTCGTAGAGTGCGTCGTCCTTCAGCGGTGTGTACTGCTTCAGGATCTCGATGACCTCGCGACGCTTTTCCGGATCCTGCTGTGCTTCGTTGTAGAACTGGAGCCCTCGGAGGTAGGCCACCATCCAAGCGACAGCGAGCGAGCGATCCTTCGCTACATGAGGGCCGTAGAAGATCCCGGCGATCGGGAAATCATCGCCGATCACCTCGACCAGTGAGTCGCCGCGCAGCAACGCGGTCGCGATACCCCGTTGATCGATTGCGATGGTGGCCGTCGGCTCGACGAGTTCTGCCGCGTGAATCGCCTCGTTCTGCAGTGCTGCCGGCATGTCCGGAACGCGCATGACGACGAGCTCGACATCGTCGAGCGTGAGACCACCGCTCGCCAGCACGCGCTCCGCTTCCAGGATGTCCATGCCGGAATCGTTCGTGACGGCGAACTTCTTGCCGCGGAGATCACTCACCTTGGTGATCTCACCGCGATCGTAAGCCTGCTTCGGTACACCGATAGCGTGGAAACCGAATCCCTTGCTCAGGCTCCCCTTCGTCGCCACGGCAGGGACATGGATCCCCTGCAGGACCGCATTCGCGTGCGCTGCCGAAAACGATCCGCCGGAAATATCGAGCTGGCCAGCACTGAGCAAGGGGATCGTCTCCCCAGCCGTTCGCGCCGCGGTGTCCAGCTCGATCGCGATCCCGACTTCAGCAAAGTAGCCCTTGGCCATAGCGATGTAGATGCCAGCGTCCGAGACCGCACCGATCGTCGTGATCCGCAGCGTCCGAGTCGCCTGGGTTGCGCGCGTTGGGCTGGCTGCCACCGTCGGGGTACCAGCAGGCGTGGCACTGGCGACGGTCGGCGTTGGCGTCACCCCACTCGGTTGTGTCGTCCCAGCAGGTGCACTCGTCGGCGTCGGTGTCGCGCCACCTCCGCCGCAGGCGGCCAGCAGGGCGCTCACCGGAGCGACCGCCGCGAGACCGAGACCAGCACGCAGCAGCGCTCGTCGGGACATCCTCCTGCGCATCAGTTCTCCTCCTCACCCCTACACGGCAATCATCGCTGACCGTGTCATCCGACCGCTGAACGAGAAAAAAACGAGGCCGGTGGCTCTTCCACCGGCCTCTCCAGCTACGCGCGACCACTCGTCCGCTGCCAGGGCACGAGCACTTTGCGCAGGAAATCGACGAGTTGCACGCTCACGAACCCCAGGATCGCCGTCACGAACAGCGTCGCCCACAGCGACGACACCGAGAACGTCTGCCAGGCGCTCCACAGGAGGTAGCCGAGTCCATCGCGTGCACCCAGCATCTCCGCCAAGACCCCGAGGATCAACCCGGTCCCGACCCCGAGCCGGAGCCCCGCCAGCACCAGCGGCATCGCCCCCGGCAGCGCGACCGTCCGGATCACGTCCCACCGCTTGGCCCCGAACGTCTTGGCCACGTCGAAGTAGACCGGGCTGATCGCCAGCACTCCCTCCATCGCATTCGTCACGGCGAGATAGAAGACGCCGATCGCCACCATCGACACCTTCGATCCCTCGCCCAGACCGAAGATCAGGAGCAGCAAGGGGAAGAGGGCGCTCTTGGGCAGCGGGTAGGTCGCCGCGATGATCGGGTCGAGCGTCAACCGGAGCCAGCGCCACAAGCCCATCGCCAGCCCGATGAGCACCGCCGGTACCCCGCCGATGAGCGTCCCCAAAATCACCCGCCAGAGCGTGATCTTCAGGTGATGCAGCAAGACCCCCGTCGTCACGGCATCCCAGAAGGCCCGGACGATCGCGCTCGGCGCCGGGAAGAACCGCTGGTCGACCCAACCCGCCCGCGCCGCCACTTCCCACAGCAGGAGCAGCGCGATCGGGGAGAGGATTTGCGCTGCCGCTTCCGTCTTGGCCCCCACCCGCGGCACCCAGCGTCGACGCCGCGGCACTACCTGTTTCAGTGTCGCGCCTCGCTCCGCCATCTCAATCCTCCCGTGGCCCGCGTCGCACTTCTTCCGCGATCAACCCCCAGATCTCCTCGTAGAGCTCCCCGTAGCGCGGGTCGGCCCGCACCTCGACGACGTCGCGCGGTCGCGGAAACGGAATCGGGATCAGCCGCTTCACCTGCCCGGGCCGGTGCGTCATCACCAGCACCTCGTCCCCCAGGGTGATCGCCTCGTCGATCGAGTGGGTCACGAAGATCACCGTCTTCTGCTGCTCCTCGCAGAGCGTCGACACTTCCTGCTGCAGGATCGTCCGCATCTGCTCGTCGAGGGCCGAGAATGGCTCGTCCATGAGGAGTACGTCCGGATCGACCGCAAACGCCCGGGCGATCGAGACGCGCTGCTTCATCCCGCCCGAGAGCTGATGCGGATAGGCCCGCTCGAACCCGGCCAGCCCGACCTTGCGGATCCAGTGCCCGGCCCGTTCCTCGACTTCGCGCCCCCGGACTCGCCGCAGCTTGAGGCCGTAGGCAACGTTGTCGCGCACGGTCATCCAGGGGAATACCGACTGCTCCTGGAACACCATCGCGAACGGGGGATGACCGTCCCGGCTCGGCCGCATCCAGACCTCCCCGCTGTCCTGCTGCTCCAGTCCAGCGAGAATCCGGAGGAGCGTCGTCTTCCCACAGCCGCTCGGGCCGACGATCACCAGGAAGCGCCCCTCGCGGAGTTCGAAGCTGACCCGATCGAGCGCGCGCAGCTGGCGTCGCCCGTGCTGGAAATGCTTGACGACGTCCGTCACCCGCACGACGACGTCACGGTGTGCGGTCGGCCCAGCGCCCCGCTCCCTCAGCGCATCGTGCATCGATTCCTCCGCTCCGTCACGACACGAGACGATCGAACAGATCACGCAGCTATTCCCCGAGCCTGTCGCCATCGTAGACAGGCTCGGGGAAGCACTTCAACCGCCCTGTTCTCGATAGCGGAACCACCCTCGCGATCGATCTCTGCGGCGCGACCCCCTGCGACTTCTCGCCGAATCGGTACGCTCGCGATCGAACCCGGTTTCGGACACTGGTGGCCTAGTGCCGGAAGCGGTCACCTGCTCCCCAGCGCCCCTCGGAGCGGAGTTCGAACAGACCACGCAAGCGGATATCGCGGGAATGGGCACCCACGAGCACTTCGTACGAACCAGCCGGCGCAATCCACGCCGCTGCTGCTTCGTCGAAGTACGCGAGGTCGCGAGCGTCGAGTGTGAAGGTCACGGTCGTCGCTTCACTTGGCCCCAGCCGTACTCGCTGGAACCGCCGCAGCTCCTTCGGTGGCCGCCGTACCGGGCTGGCAGGGAAGCCGATGTAGAGCTGGACCACCTCGCTCCCCTCCCGCCGTCCGATATTCTCGACCGTACAAGAAACCTGTAGGGTTTCGCCTGGTTCGAGCTTGGCCCGGTCGAGCGTCAAATCACGATACGCGAACTGCGTATAACTGAGCCCGTAACCGAACGGGAAAAGTGGTGCGATATCGCGCGCATCGTACCAGCGGTACCCGACGAACACCTCCTCGGAATAGTGAAGCCGCCCGAACGCTCCCGGATAGCTGTGGAACGGTGGTGTGTCCTCTAGTCGCCGCGGATAGGAGAAGGGAAGGCGCCCGCCTGGTTCTCGTCGTCCTGTGAGGACGTCGGTGATCGCATGCCCCACCTCTTCACCGGCATACCAGGCAAGCAGGAGCCCACGTACCGCATCGATCCACGGCAGTCGAACTGGCGAACCGGCTGTCAACACCACGACGGTATTCGGATTGACCGCCGCGACCGCGCGCACCAGGTCGTTCTGGGCTCCTGGGAGATCGAACGACTCCCGGTCGAACCCCTCACTTTCCCATTCGGGATTGAGCCCCACGAAAACGAGTGCGAGATCGGCTTCGCACGCTGCTCGTACAGCGCGGGCGATACGCTCTCCTTCGCTCAGGGCCTGCACGATGCCAAAACGCAGGCCCGCGAGTGGCATGTCTGGCTGTGCCTTTCGATACTCGGCGACGAGATTATATGGCCGCCCTGCTTCGAGCTCGACATCCGCGCGTACCTCGGCGCTGCCGAAGCCGAAGTACGTCCGCCCTGGCTGCGGTGCTGTCCAGTTATCCAGGACGAGCGCACCATCGAGGAGCAAGCGAATCTGTCCGACCGCTGTCGCCCCCAGCGTATAGCGACCAGATTCGGCGGGACGCAAAACAACGCGAATCCGTGCGGAAAAGGCCGTCGGGTCGACGCCAGGTGCGATATCCCCGAGCCAGATAAGATCGGTGGTTTCGACCCGTGCAGTCGCCACTGGCTCGCCACGGAACTCCGTATCCGCATAGAAGGACAGTTCCACACCTTCCTCACCGAGCTGTGAGGCATCGAGCGGCGGGATCAGCTTGTAAATCGCTGCACCTTCCTCTACGAGAAACTCCGTCTCCGGAGCTGCCGCGCGCAACGCTTCGATTGGCGTGACGATCCGATGCGAGCGCACGAAGGCGCTTCCGCCCCCGCCCACCGCCGGCCGCGTCGCATGCGGGCCGATCACTGCGACACGACGATAGGCTGAGAGATCGAGGGGGAGGATACCGTCGTTACGAAGTAGCACCATACCTGTCGCTGCCGCTTCGCGGATCAGCGCACGATGCTCGGGCCGATCTACTGATCGCTCCGGAGTCGTCTCGGCGCCCGGCTCGAGCCGGCCAGCTCGCTGGTAGAGCTGAAGCACGCGACGAACGCTCCGGTCGATCGCTTCAAGGGGCACTTGCCCCTGCTCGACTGCTACCCGCAGTTTTTCGCCGCGCCACTGCGGCGGACCGGGCATTTCCAGATCCAGTCCAGCGAGGAGTGCCTCTACCGTACTGTGGGTGGCGTACCAATCGGACATGACGACCCCAGTGTAGCTGAGTTCCTCGCGGAGGATCTTGGTCAGTAGCCAGGGATGTTCCGAGCAGTATGTCCCAGCGAGCCTGTTATAAGCGGCCATGATGCACCATGGATCGGCCTCTGCGATGGCCACCGTGAACGGGAAGAGGTAGATCTCACGGAGCGACCGTTCGTCGACTTCGATCGAAACGGTCATCCGTTCGAACTCCTGATCGTTCGCGACGAAATGCTTGACACAGGCACCGATACCCCGCTGTTGCAAGCCACGCACATATGCGACCGCGAGCGCAGCAGTCAGCCAGGGATCCTCCGAGAAGCACTCGAAGTTGCGCCCCCCGAGAGCAGTACGCTGGATATTGATGGTCGGTGCGAGGACGACTTGTGCCCCTTTCGTTTCCGCTTCTTCCGCGAGCGCTTCGCCGATCCGCTGCACCAGTTGCGGGTCCCAGGTGGCACCGAGCAGAACCGGTGCGGGAAAGGCGGCAGCTGGCAAGATTCGATTGCCGCGTACCCCAGCTGGACCATCGCTCACTTTCAGAGGACGGATACCCAGGCGGGGTACTCCCGGCACCGTCCACAGGCTGTCCCCAGCGAGGAGCGCCACCTTCT
>BEID01000116.1 GCA_002898975.1 bacterium HR27
AGCGATGTTCGCCTAAGCGGAACGCCTGCCGGCCGTTGGCGGTGCGCTGCTTCTACAGCGATGTGGAGTGGCTGGTGGGGCGCCGGAAGCGATCTCGGCGCCAACGCGAGTATGCCGAGGGTAGCGAGGTCGGTTTCCTGCGAATCGATCTGGAGTTCCTCCGCTACAGAATGGGCCGCACGCACCCCTTTTGTGCGGCATGCACAGTTTAGGACTTGCAGTTTGCGCGGGCTGCCCGAGCGGTTGTCGGGTGACTTCGGTGCCCTGCACAAGCAGAGAGGAGGCTCGCGGGATGAGTGACGAGCTGAGAAGACGAGCACGGGAGCCACCGGCGGGAACAACCCCACGTTCGCCGGTGCGAAAGGTCGGAATGGCAACGAGTGCTGCAATGGCGCAGCCGGAAGGAGCTCGACGATGAGCGAGGGTGCTGTGGTGTGGATGCTCGTAGCGACGGCGTTCGTCCTGCTGATGACGCCCGCACTGGGCTTCTTTTATGGTGGCTTAGTGCGCTCGAAGAATGCCCTCAACACCATGATGATGAGCTTCGGTGCGGTAGCCGTTGTCGGTCTGGCCTGGGCGCTGATCGGGTATTCGCTCGCCTTCTCTTCAGGGCTTCCGGTGGTCGGTGATCTCTCCTACGCGCTTCTGCGGGGTGTCGGCCTCGAAGCAAGCGGCGATATCCCGCACGTGCTCTTCATGTGCTTCCAGGGAACGTTCGCGATCATCACGACGGCTCTCATTTCAGGGGCACTGGTCGAACGGATGCGTTTCGGCCCCTATCTCGTGTTCATTACGCTCTGGGCGATTCTGATCTACGCGCCGATCGCCCACTGGGTCTGGGGCGGGGGCTGGCTGGCTGAACTCGGCGCACTCGACTTCGCCGGCGGAACGGTGGTGCACATCAATGCGGGTATCGCTGCGGTTGTCGGTGCACTCGTACTGGGCAAGCGGCGTGACTACGGCCGCCAGGCGATTCTCCCCCACAACATTCCGTTCACGCTGCTCGGTGCCATGTTGCTGTGGCTCGGCTGGTTCGGGTTCAACGCCGGGAGTGCGTTGGGGGCCAACGAGATTGCCGGACTCGCGTTTGCGAACACGATGCTTGCCCCGATGGCGACCGGGTTGATGTGGATGATCCTCGACCTGATCCGCGATGGGAAGGCAACTGCTGTTGGACTGGCCACGGCGATCGTCGTCGGGCTGGTGGCGATCACTCCGGCGGCCGGTTTCGTCTCGCCCCTGTCGGCGATCGCACTCGGTGCGCTGGCTGCCTTCCCGAGCTACTTCGCGCTGCTCTGGCGAGCGCGAACGCGTCTGGATGATTCGCTCGACGTGTTCGCCGCACACGGTGTGGGTGGGCTCACAGGCGCAGTTCTGACGGGCGTCTTCGCCCAGGAGTCCTGGAACGGTGTCGCTGATGGGCTTCTGTTCGGCAACCCGATGCAGGTCGTCATCCAAATCGTCGCGATCCTGTCCGTGATCGCCTACACCGCCCTCGGTACCTTCGTCATCTTGCGAGCGATCGGCTTGGTGACGGCACTGCGTGTGTCCGAGAAGACGGAGCGGCTCGGTCTGGATGTGGCCGAGCATGGGGAACAGGCCTACACGAGTGGCGAGGGTGCTGTGCTGCTGCTCCCCGCCGGGCGAGCGAGCGAAGCGGGATTCGTTGGTGAGGCCGTGGTGAAGCGCGTGGGAGGCAGCGCATGAAGCTCATCGTGGCGATCATTCGACCGGAGAAGCTGAACGACGTGTTGGAAGCACTGTTCCGAGCCGAGGTACGTGGATTGACGATTTCCACTGCGCAAGGACACGGTGGGGAGACGGAGCAGGTCGAAACGTATCGCGGTACGACTGTGAAGATGGAACTCTCTCCCAAGATTCGTCTGGATATCGGCGTCTCCGACTACTTCGTCGAGCCGACCGTCCAGGCGATCCTCAGTGCGGCGCGCACCGGGGAGGTCGGCGACGGCAAGATCTTCGTCCTGCCGGTCGAGGCGGTCTATCGGATCCGGACCGGTGAGCGCGATGAAGCAGCGGTCACCCCAGTTGCCTGATCGAGCAGACATCAGCATCCCCACCCACCAACCAGCCCGCGGGGAACTCCCCGCGGGCTGGTTGCGGCATGGGATGGATGGGAGGTCAGTCTGCAACGGCATGGGTGGCTACCGGCCGCTCGCGCACGCGTCGGGTTGGCCGCTCCTCCACCGCTTCGATCGGTGGGTGCGGAACGACCTTCCAGAACGCGTTACGCAGTTCGTGCCAGCGCTCGAGGATGTCGCGGCCGCGCTGGCTACCGGTCAAGGCCACGTGCTTGGCGATCAACTCGCGCAACGGTTCGTCATCGCTGTCGCTGAGCCGCTCGAGTTGGACGTACTCGCGATTCAGCCGGCTCGGGAAGACCCCTTCAGGGTCGAAGACGAAAGCCAGACCGTTGGTCATTCCGGCGGCGAAGTTGCGGCCGGTCGGGCCCAGGACAACGACGACGCCGCCAGTCATGTACTCGCAGCCATGGTCACCGACACCCTCGACGACTGCCACAGCGCCGGAATTGCGTACCGCGAAGCGTTCGCCGGCCTGGCCGGCGACGAAGAGTTCCCCGCCCGTGGCGCCGTACAGGACTGTGTTCCCGACGAGTACGTGCGGCCGGTTCGGATCGGCTGGCGGTTCGGGCGAGCGGACGACGATCGTACCGCCCCCCATGCCCTTGCCGACATAGTCGTTGGCCTCGCCGGTGAGCACCAGCTTGAGCCCATGCCAACACAAGGCACCGAAGCTTTGCCCGGCCTCGCCGGTCAACTCGACGGTGATGAGGCCGTCCGGCGCGTGCTCGCGACCGAAGCGAAGACTGAGTTCGCCCGCCAGTCGCCCGCCGACCGCGCGGTTGTGGTTTCGGACCGTCGTCGTGATGTGGACTGGCTTGCGTTCCTCGAAGGCCGGGCGCGCCTGTTCGAGCAGCCACTCGTCCAGTGCCGGACCGGTCAGGTCGTGGAAGATATTGCGCTCGTAGAGACAGCGCCGCGGCGCATTCGGGTCCGGTGGCACGGCGAGGATCGGGCTGAGGTCGAGGAGCGCGGCTGGCCCCTCCAGATCGGAGCGCTGGGTGAGCAGCTCGACACGCCCGACGATCTCATCGAAGCGGCGGGCGCCGAGCATCGCCAGGTACTCGCGCACCTCTTCAGCGAGCAACATGAAGTAGTTGATGACGTGCTCGGGCTTCCCGGCGAACCGCTTGCGCAAGTCCTCGCGCTGGGTGGCGATCCCCGTCGGGCACGTGTTGAGATGGCACTGGCGGGCCATATCGCACCCGATCGCGACGAGCGCAGCGGAGCCGAAACCGAACTCTTCTGCGCCGAGCAAGGCGGCAATGATGATATCGCGCGCCGTCTGCAGTCCTCCGTCGGTGCGCAGGCGCACCCGACTGCGGAGGTCATTGAGCACGAGCGTCTGCTGCGTTTCCGCCAGACCGAGCTCCCACGGCACACCGGCGAACTTGATCGACGAGAGTGGCGACGCACCGGTGCCACCGCTGTGACCACTGATCAGGATGTAGTCCGCGTGTGCCTTGGCCACACCCGCCGCGATCGTGCCGACACCGGCTTCGGCCACCAGCTTGACGCCGACGCGCGCCCGTGGGTTGACCATCTTGAGGTCGTAAATGAGCTGGGCGAGGTCCTCGATGCTGTAGATATCGTGATGTGGTGGCGGCGAGATCAGCTGGATGCCCGGGATGGCGTGGCGGAAGCGCGCGATGATGGCGGTCACCTTGTGGGCAGGCAGCTGGCCACCCTCGCCAGGCTTCGAACCCTGCGCGATCTTGATCTCCAGCTCTTCAGCCCGCACCAGGTACTCAGCGGTCACCCCGAAGCGCCCGCTCGCGACCTGCTTGATCTTGTTGTGCGGAACGTCGGTGCCGTCTTCGTAGTACCAGTCGGGATCCTCACCACCCTCGCCGCAGTTCGAACGGGCACCGATGCGGTTCATCGCGATGGCCAGCGTTCGGTGCGCTTCCGGCGAAAGGGCACCGAGCGACATCGCCGTGACGACGAAGCGCTTGACGATCTCCTCGGCCGGTTCGACCTCCTCGATCGGGATCGGTTGCGTCGGCCGGAAGGTCACGAGGTCGCGCAAGGCCATCGGCCGGCGGTTCTGCACCAGCTCGACGAACTGTCGGTAGGCCTCCCGGTCACCCGTCTGCGCGGCTTGCTGGAGTGCGCGCACGTTCGTCGGACTGAACGCGTGGTACTCGCCGTCCTTGCGGAAGCGCACGAAGCCCCAGTCCGGCAACTTATCGACCGGCTGTTGGAACGCGGCAGCGTGCCGCACCAGCGCGCGCTCGGCGATGCCAGCGAGACCGAGGCCACCCAGGCGCGACGGCGTGCCGGTGAAGAACTCGTCGACGACTTCCTGGGAGAGCCCGAGGATCTCGAAGAGCTGGGCGCCTTGGTAGCTCGCCAGAGTCGAGATGCCCATCTTCGACATGATCTTGAGCAACCCGGACTCGAGTTGCTTGACGTAGTTCTTGGCGAGCTGATCAGGCGTCAGCTCACCGGCGGCGCGGCTTCCCGCGAAGCTGCGAGCGACGGCGAGTGCCAGATACGGATGGACCGCTGCAGCACCGTAGCCGATGAGGACGGCTGCCTGATGCACGTCCCAGACATCACCGGTGTCGCAGACGATCGATGCTCGCATGCGCTTGCCGACCCGGATCAAGTGGTGATGCACCGCTCCGACCGCGAGTGCCATCGGGATCGGCGCGTGGGCGGCATCGACGTCGCGGTCACTCAAGATGAGCAGATTGGCACCATCGTCGATCGCCTTTTCGGCGTTCTGCAAGAGCTCGCGGAGCGCCTGCTCCAGACCAGCCGGACCCGCAGCCACCGGGAACACGGCTCGGAGTGTCACTGCCGGCAGATCCGGATGATGCTTCAAGGCCGCGAGCTGCTCCTCGAAGAGGAAGGGGCTCGGCAAATGGAGGAGCCGTGCATGTTCTGGCGTTTCCGTGAGGAGGCTCGCCCGCGGACCGAGATAGACGTCGAGCGACATCACGAGCTTCTCGCGGTACGAGTCGATGGGCGGGTTCGTGACTTGGGCGAAACGCTGGCGGAAGAAATGTGCGAGCGGGCGTGGGAACTCAGAAAGAACCGCCAGGGGCGTATCGTCGCCCATCGACCAGAGCGGTTCTTTGTTCTCCATCGCCATCGGCTGGACCACCAGCCGCTGGTCCTCGGCGGTGAGTCCGAAGGCGATCTGTCGCCGTAGCCACTCGGTCTCGTCGAACTCCTGACCGTTTCCGTCGACCGGTGCGGCTCCGAGCTGGATCCGGTGCTCGGTGAGCCATGCCGCGTACGGTTGCCGCGTCGCGAGCAGCTGCTTGATCTCGCTATTCCGGTAGACCGTACCGGTTGCCGTATCGGCGACCAGCATCTGGCCGGGGCCGAGCCGGCCACGTTCGACGACACGTCGCTGCGAGAGGTCGATCACACCGGTCTCGCTGGCCAGGACGACGAGTCCGTCCTCGGTGATCGAGTAACGAGCCGGACGCAGCCCGTTGCGGTCGAGCACGGCTCCGGCCACGCGTCCATCGGTGAACGCGATGGCCGCTGGCCCGTCCCACGGCTCCCTGAGGCCCGCATGGTAGTCGAAGAAGGCCCGGATCTCTGGCGAGAGATCGTCCAT
>BEID01000117.1 GCA_002898975.1 bacterium HR27
CCGACTGGTCGCACCGAACTTTCCGCCGACCGCCGGAGGCCGACCCGATGCCCGATGCAGTCCATCACCGTTTCGAGTGTCGGGCGAGCGGACCAGGTCTCGGCAGTTTCCGGGAGTCCTCCCGGTGGGGCCAGCTGGACTGTCGAGAGCCGGCCGGAGTCAGCGAGGAGAGGAAGCCGAAGTTCGAGCGCTGTGCCACCGACGCGTACTCGCTGCTCGGTACGGTGCGGGGCTGGCCACAGCGTCGGAAAGTCAGCCCCGCTCAGAGAGAGACGGAGCCGATGTCCGGCCGGGACGCGGTAGGCGCATGCCTTCAGGGGTACTTCGACTGTCACCCACTCGCCTGGTACCAGCGGATCGCAGCGATCGAGGCCGAAACGCCGTGTGAGGTTGAGGACGCCGCGGGTGATGAGTGTGACCGCGCCGTCCGGCCACAGGTGACTTAGCCGGACACAGAGGAACGCGACGGGAGCCAGCGCGGTCGTGACCGCACGGAGAGTCGGTGAACCGAGGATGGTAAGCGGCTCGGTCAACGGCTCGGAGTCGAACACGAGCGCGTAGAGGTCGTCGACTCGTTGGTCGTCAGCCAGCGAATCAGGGGGCTCGGTCGGGCACCAGGTGGGACTCGCCAACCCGACGCGGACATCGTTGCCGAACGTGAATTCTGCTCCCTCTGGCTGGGCTGCCGGAGCGAGCGTGCGGCTACTGGTCCCGTACCACGTGTGCACTCGGATACCGGGTGGAGGCCAGCGATCCGTCGCGAGCCACTGTCCCGGAATGCTGATCGGGAAGCGGTCGGGACGGTAGGCATCCTGCACGAAGAAACGGACCAGAGGCGCATCGTCGGTCGGTTCGAGGGTGAGCCAGCGCTGCCACCAGGTGACGAGTTCGTGCAGGAAGTCGATGCGCGGACCCACCGGGCTCGCGTCGGGTCGCTGGTGCGTCCAGGGGCCGATCAGCCCGCGGCGCGGAACGGAAAGGCGTTCAAGCATGCGCCACGCAGCGTCGGTGTACCCGTCGTGCCAGGCGCTGATAACGAAGACCGGGCAGGCGATCGCGTCGTAGTCGGCTGCGAGCGAGCCACGGAGCCAGTAGGTATCGCGGCGTTGATGGCGCAGCCATCGGAAGAGCCACGGTTCCTCTCTTTGGAGGCGCTGCCGCCAGGCACGCGCCCAGTCGAGCCCGGGAGTCTCCGGGTCCGGCGGCAGCGCGTTCATCGCGATCATCCAGAGGGGATAACTCAAGAGTTCGAGTGCTTGGAGACAGCCGCCCCAGTAATGCACATCGGTCACGTAGCGGTCGTCGCTGCCGGCATGGGCGATGACCGCTGCGAGCGGTGTCGGACGTCGCATCGCGATCTGGAGTGCATTGAACGCACCGTAGGAGGTGCCCCACAGGCCGATCCGACCGTTGCACCACGGTTGCCCTGTGAGCCAATGGAGTGCATCGATACCATCGGCGATTTCTGCCTCGCTGTACTCATCGGTGGCCAGGCCTTCCGAGGATCCGGTGCCACGTACGTCGAGCCGCACGGCTGCGATGCCGTGCTGTGCCAGCGCGACAGGAACGTTCCAGCGAGGAGCAGTCAGGTCGTCCTTCCGGTAGGGGAGATACTCGACGACGGTCGGCCACGGGCCGTCGTCACGATCGGGCAGGTACACATCGGCGCGGAGGGTCGTGCCGTCACGGGCGGGGATGGCGATGTGCCGGAGCAGCTGCACGCCAGGCCAGGGCGACAGCGCGGCCGTTCCGTGCGACATGTCACACCTCGCGTGCCAGCTTGCGCGCTGCGACGACGACCGGGTCCCAGACGGGTGAAAATGGTGGCGCGTAGGCGAGATCGAGATAGATGAACTCCTCCAGCGTCATACCGGCGGTCAGGGCAGTCGCCACCGTGTCGATCCGCTTTCCCGCGCCCGCTCCACCCACGATCTGGGCACCGAGGAGTTTGCCCGAACCGGCGTCGGCGACGATCTTGACGGTCATCCAGGTCGCACCGGGGAAGTATCCCGAACGTGTGGTGGAGCGAACGCTCCCGACGGCAACCTCGAATCCCGCCGCACGTGCCTCGCGCTCGCTGAGCCCGGTGCGGGCGATCTCGGTCTCGCCGAAGCGCGTGATCGCTGTGCCGACGATGCCGGGGAAGCGCGCCGGCCGCCCGGCGAGGTCGAGGCCGCAGATCCGACCTTGCTTGTTGGCTGTCGTGCCGAGCGGGAAGTAGACGGAACGCCCGAGAAGGCGATGGTAGGCGTCGGCGCAGTCGCCGGCTGCCCAGACACCGGGTACCGAGGTGCGACAGCGCTCGTCGACGTGGATCGCGTTGCGGTCGCCCAGTTCGATGCCAGCCTGGCCAGCCAGCTCGCTGTTCGGTTCGACGCCGATGCCGATGACCACGACGTCAGCCGGGACGCTCCCGTGCGGCGTGTCGACGGCGACGACCCGACCTCCTCGAGTTTGAAAACCTTCGACCGGGGTGCTGGTGCGGAGGTCGATGCCCGCGTCGCGCATGGCGCGTTCGACCAGCTCGGCCATGTCCGGATCGAGCAGCGTGAGCACCTGGGGTGCCGCCTCGAGGACGGTCGTGGGAAGCCCGCGCGTGACGAAGGCTTCGGCGACCTCGATGCCGACGTACCCCGCACCGACGACGACCGCCTGGCGCGGGCGCTCGTTCTGGAGCCAGGCAGCCAGCGCGAGCGCGTCATCGAGAGAGTGAAGCGTGAAGATACCGGCTGCTTCGCGCCCGGGAACCGCGAGCGTGCGAGGCCGCGCGCCCGTGGCCAGTACCAGGCGGTCGAACGGTTCGCGGTACTCGCGTCGGGCTTCGGCGTCCCAGACGATCACTTCGCGACGATCCAGGTCGATCCCGATGACTTCGCTCCGCAGCCGCAGGTCGATGCCGGCCCGGCGGTGCGCGTCCGGTGTGCGGGCGACCAGTTTACCGGGGTCATCGACCAGTCCAGCGACGAGATAGGGGAGTCCGCAGAGGGCGTACGAGGTGTGTGTTGTCCGTTCGAAAGCGACCACCTCGGCGTCGGGCCGCAGACGCCGGACCTGCGAGGCAGCGCTCATACCGGCGGCGTCGCCTCCCACGATGATGATGCGCTCTCGCTGCCTGCTCATCGGGCACTCCTTCGTTCTCTTCAACCGTTCTCTTCAACGGAGCGGGTGCTTGCCCGGGATGCCTGGTCGTCGTGGGTACCGGTCGGGAACCGGCCGGACGAGTCGTACGACGACGATGGTGCCCGGTTCGCCGATGCGCTCTGCGAGCGGCAATGGTTCGACAGCGACCAGCTCGCCCCCGAGCAGCGTCAGCGCGCGCTCGCTCTCGGCCAGTTCGTGGTCGATCTCCTTCCCCTTCGGGAAGAGGGCCAGCCCGCCGGGGTGCAGAAACGGGAGCGTCAGTTCGAGCGCGGTCGCCAGGTGCGCCAGCGCACGTGCCGTGACTACATCGTACTGCCCGCGGTGTTCCGGGTGGTGGGCCAGCAGCTCGGCTCGTTCGTGGATCGGTATCGCGTGGCGCAGGCCGAGCTCCCGGACGACCGCTTCCAGGAAGCGAACCTTCTTGGCCGTCGCATCGAGCAGCGTGACATGCAGGGTGGGACGGGCGATCGCGAGCGGGATGCCCGGAATGCCCGCTCCGCTGCCGACGTCGATGAGGCGACACGGTACAGTGCCCGTGCACGCCTGGTCGACCCACGGCAAGAGGAGCAGCGATTCGGCGAGGAGCCGGCGCTCGATCGCCGGCCAGTCGTCGAGCCCGGTCAGGTTGATCCGCCGGTTCCATTCGAGCAGGAGTTCCGCATAGCGACGGAACGCCTGCCCCTGCTCGGGTGTGAGCGGCGTGCCCAGTTTCGCCGCGACCTCAGGAACCAGCTTGAGTTCGACCGCCGAGTGACTCACCGCTCCGTCGCCGGGCTCGTGACGCGTCCCTGTGCGGTCAGGAAGGCCAGGGTTCGCTGCGCGATCGATTCAGCATCGATACCGGCCTGTCGCCGCAGCGACGCTTGTGACGCATGGTCGAAGAAGCGGTCCGGCAGGCCGATCCTGAGCACCGGTACGCGGAGATCGGCATCGTTGAGCGCCTCCAGCACAGCGCTGCCGAAACCGCCAGCGAGCTGGGCTTCTTCCACCGTGACCACGCAACCGCACTCGCGCGCAGCATCGAGGATGAGCGAGCGGTCGAGCGGCTTCACGAAACGTGCGTTGATGACGGTGGCTCGGATCCCGTGCTCGGCCAGGATGTCGGCGGCACGTTCGGCTGGGAGGACGGTCGCGCCCAGTGCTACGATCGCCACGTCCGGCCCCTCGCGGAGGAGCTCGCCGCGACCGATCGGCAGGACGCGAGGCTCGCCGAGGAGCGGAACGCCGACTCCGCTGCCGCGCGGGTAGCGCAGCGCGATCGGGCCGTCCTCATAGGCGATCGCGGTCGCCAGCATGTGCCGCAACTCGTCTTCGTCCTTCGGCGCCATGAGAACCATATGCGGAATGCAGCGGAGATAGGCGACGTCGAAGACTCCGTGGTGTGTGCGGCCATCCTCGCCGACCAGCCCGGCCCGGTCCATGGCGAAGACGACCGGCAGCTTTTGGATACACACGTCGTGGATCACCTGGTCGTAGGCACGCTGGAGAAACGTCGAATAGATCGCGCAGACCGGTCGCAAGCCTTGCGTCGCCAGCCCGGCAGCGAAGGTCACGGCATGTTGCTCAGCGATGCCGACGTCGAAGAAGCGGTCCGGATACGCTGCCGCGAAGGGAAGGAGGCCGGTGCCGTCGGGCATGGCTGCCGTGATGGCGACGATCCGCGGGTCCTTGGCGGCGAGTTGGACCAGCGTTTCGCCGAAGACGTCCTGGTAGCGCGGTGGGCTCGGCGGTGCACCTGGCACCTTGACGGCCGCGCTATGGTGCTTGAACGGATCGTGTTCGGCCGGCTGGTAGCCTTTGCCTTTTACCGTGAGGACATGGACGAAGACTGGCCCGGGTATCGTCTTGACCAGCTGGAAGGTCTCGATCAACTCGCGCAGGTTGTGGCCGTCGATCGGACCGATGTAGGTGAACCCGAGTTCCTCCCAGATCATTGTCCGGTAGACGACTTCCTTGAGCCCATCGAGGAAGCGATGGGAGAGTTCGACCAGCCGCTCACCCTGCGGCAGCCGGCGTAGGAGCCGCTCGACCTCGGCCTTGGCATGCCGATAGCGCGCATCCGTCCTGATGCGCGTCAGATACTTGGCCAAGGCGCCGACATTGGGTGCGATCGACATCTCGTTGTCGTTGAGGACGACGATGAGCGGTACCTGGAGCGCTCCGGCATGGTTGAGCGCCTCGTAGGCCATGCCGCCGGTGAGTGCCCCGTCACCGATGACGGCGACTGTGTGGTATTGCTCGCCACGCAGCTTGCCGGCAACGGCCATACCGAGCGCGGCTGAAATCGAGGTCGAGGCATGGCCAGCGCCGAACTGATCGTGCGGACTCTCCTCGCGCTGCAAGAAGCCGCTCAGACCGCCTTCCTGGCGTATCGTGTGGAAGCGGTCGCGACGACCGGTGACCAGCTTATGGGGATACGCCTGGTGGCCGACGTCCCAGAC
Source organism: bacterium HR27 (assembly GCA_002898975.1). Taxonomy (GTDB): domain Bacteria; phylum Chloroflexota; class Chloroflexia; order Thermomicrobiales; family Thermomicrobiaceae; genus Thermomicrobium. The sequence continues at coordinate 5,583 of BEID01000117.1, forward strand.
GATCTTGTCGTGCGGTGAATCGAAGACGTAATAGAGCGCCAGGATCAGCTCGACCGTGCCCAG
>BEID01000118.1 GCA_002898975.1 bacterium HR27
CTGGCACGAGATCTGCCAGCAGCCCTCATCGCGCTCTGCTCGCCCACGGGTACAGCACTCGTCGCGAATGCATGTCGGCGTCCAGCGATCCAGCCGTCGCGGGCGAACCAGCAAGCGCATGGTCAAGACAAGGCAACGGCCTCGCCAGCAGCGAACCCGATAGTGCGTGGGCGCTCGTCTTCACCAGCCTGCGTTCCCCGTCCGGTGGGCTGATCCCCACCGAACGCGCGCCTCGACGGCTCCTTGACCGATTGCCTCCGTTCCGCTATAGTGCTCAAGAGACCCCTACAACTTTCGGTCGATCGGACGCACGCATGGCGTGCGGAGGGAGGTACAGCGTGAAGACGCGAGCCGCTGTCCTGTACGGCCCGGAGCGTCGTTTCGTCGTCGAAGAGTTGACCCTCGACGAACCGAAAGCCGGCGAAGTTCTGGTCAAAATGGTCGCCACCGGCATGTGCCACTCCGACTGGCACTTCGCCACTGGTGACTTCACGACGAACTACCCGATCGTGACCGGCCACGAGGGCGCCGGTATCGTCGAGAAGGTCGGCCCCGGCGTTACCGAAGTCCAGCCGGGCGACCACGTGCTCCTCACCTTCATTCCGTCCTGCGGCAAGTGTCGCTGGTGCCTCACCGGCCTCCCCGTCCTCTGCGACCGTGGGGCGAACATCACCGGCGGCGCGCTCCTCGACGGCACCTATCGCCTCCACACCGCCGATGGCCGCGATGTCGGTCAGCTAGCCGGTATCGGCTGCTTCAGCGAGTACATCGTCGCGCCGGTCGAGACGCTGATCCGCGTCGATCCGGACATCCCGCTCGACAAGGCTTGCTTGGTCGCCTGCTGTGTCCCCACCGGGTTCGGAGCAGCAACCAAACGAGCGGAGGTACGCCCCGGTGATGTGGTGGCCGTCTTCGGCCTGGGTGGCGTGGGCATGAACGCCGTCCAGGGTGCCGCCCTCGCCGGCGCCGCCAAGGTCATCGCCGTCGACGTCGTCCCCTGGAAGCTCGAAGCCGCCCAGGAGTTCGGCGCCACCCACACCATCAACGCCCAGTACGAAGACCCCGTCCAGCGTATCCTCGACCTCACCAACGGCGTCGGCGCCGACAAAACCATCGTCACCATCGGCCACGTCGAACCCGAGCACATCGGCATCGCCTACCGGGCGACGAGAAAGAGCGGCCGGATTGTCGTCGTCGGCCTCGCCTCCGCAACGACCGACGAAATGAAGGTGCCGCCGGCAGATCTGGTGCTCCTGGGCAAGGAGGTCGTCGGCACCCTCTATGGCCACGTCAACCCGCGCGTCGACTTCCCCTACCTCCTCCAGCTCTACCGTGCCGGTCGCCTCAAGCTCGACGAACTGGTCACCAAGACCTACTCGCTCGATGAGATCAACACAGGGTACGAGGACCTCCTCGAAGGTCGCGTCATCCGCGGTGTCATCCGCTTCGCCTGACGGCGGCGTCACCAGTTTGCGCCGCGGGCTCCACTGGGCTCGCTCCCAGTGGAGCCTCGTTCTTCCTCGCCTGCCTCGCCAGCGGCGAATCACGGCGACACCATCCTGCCCTCGCTCCGGCCACTGTACCCAGCACCGACCATCCTCGTCTCGCGACAGACATCGCTGGGTACGCGCCAGGTCCGACGCGCCGTGTCGTACCAGTACCGATCGCTGGCACGCAGGCTTCGTGGAACAACGCACTGGTTTCCAGATCGTGCACCTCACTGTATACCTGAACTGTCTGACGCGAGCCCGTGCCTCGCGAGCTGCGTTCATCGACGATGGAATACTTATGACAAGTGTCCGCTATTGACCCGCTGGGGGTCGATCGCAGTCTCGTGCTGAGTCTCGAGCTGGAGAGGCAGGTTGCAGGAGGAGAGATGGCCAGCACACGTCACTGGTTCGAGACGATCGCCGAAGCGCAACGCCGCGCGAAGAAGCGCCTTCCCCGCTCCGTGTACGATGCGATCATCGCCGGCAGCGAACGCGGCGTGACCCTGACGGACAACGTCGCGGCATTCGCCGAAATCGGGTTCCTACCCCGCATCGCTGGTGCTCCGGCCCAGCGCAATCTGGCGACGACGGTGCTCGGTTTCGAGATCGCCTTCCCCGTCATCATCTCGCCAACCGGCGTCCAGGCGGTCCATCCCGACGCCGAAGTGGCGGTCGCCCGCGCAGCCGCGGCAGCTGGCACCATCATGATCTTGAGTTCCTTCGCCTCCAAGCCGCTGGAAGAGGTCGTGGCCGCAAACCCCCGCACCTTCTTCCAGATCTACTGGCTCGGTACCCGCGAGCGCATCCGAACTCTCCTCGACCGGGCCCGAGCGGCCGGAGCCAAGGGTATCGTCGTGACGCTCGACTGGTCTTTCGCCACGCGCCGCGACTGGGAGAGCCCCTTCATCCCCGATCGCCTCACGCTCCGGAATATGCTCAAACTCGCGCCGGAGGCGCTCGCCCGACCCGGCTGGCTCTGGCAGTACCTCAAGCGTGGGAAGCTGCCCGATCTCACCGTTCCGAATCTCGCTCTGCCCGGCCAGCGACCACCGACCTTTTTCGAGGCGTACTTCGAATGGATGCAGACGCCGCCTCCCACGTGGGAGGACATCGCTTGGCTGCGCAAGCAGTGGGACGGCCCGTTCGTCATCAAGGGCGTCCTGCACCCGGAAGACGCCCGTCGCGCCGTCGACATCGGTGCCGACGCGATCTCCGTCTCCAATCACGGCGGCAACAATCTCGATAGCGCACCGGCCACGATCCGCGTCCTCCCCACCATCGTCGAAGCGGTCGGTGAGCGCATCGAGATCCTGCTCGATGGCGGGATCCGCCGTGGCAGCGACGTGGTCAGGGCCCTCGCCCTCGGCGCCCGCGCTGTCCTCATCGGTCGTGCTTACCTCTGGGGTCTCGCTGCCAACGGTGAAGCCGGTGTCCGCAACGTCCTGGAACTCCTGCGCAGCGGTATCGACGAAACCCTACTCGGGCTCGGCAAAGCCTCGGTCCACGATCTCTGTCCCGACGATCTCATCATCCCGCCTGGTTTTGCCATCGGGCCATCGGCTGGCGTCGCGCACTGGCGCTCTCGCGAACCGAGCGAGCACCCGCTCCCGGTCTGACCTACCCCGGCTTGGTTACGTAGTGTCCCGGCAGGCAGAGCGGTCCGGGACACTACGTGCCTGCCGGTAACCCGCGCGAGCTTGGCTTGGCCCGACGGCAGCGCGGCTCGATGTCTCGCCCTTGCTCCTGCCGCAGTTCCGCACGGCGCCTTCGCCGTCTGTTCCACATAGTCGAACAGGGCCATTGACGACACTTCAGGACTGATGTTAGCGTACGGCTAGTGCCGGAACGAGTTCGCACGGAGCAGGTCGCTCCCGCCGGCGGTGCTCGTGGGGTACGGAAAGGGGGATCCGGTGAAAACGCGCGCAGCCGTCCTCTGGGGGCCGACGCAACATTTCGAGATCGAAGAGCTCGAGCTGGACGAGCCGAAAGAAGGCGAGCTGCTCATCAAGCTCGTCGCCACCGGTCTGTGCCACTCTGACTGGTACTTCGCCACCGGTGACAGCCCCGGTCGGTACCCCATCGTCGCCGGACATGAAGGTGCAGGGATCGTCGAGAAGGTCGGTCCCGGCGTCACCGATTTCCAGCCAGGCGACCATGTGGTCTTGACGTTCATCCCGCCCTGCGGGAAGTGCCGCTGGTGCCTGAGCGGCATCCCGGTGCTCTGCGACCGCGGCGCCAACGTGACGATCGGCGCTCAGCTCGACGGCACCTTCCGGCTCCACACCAAGGACGGCCAGGACGTCGGCCAGTTCGCCATGATCGGCTGCTTCAGCGAGTGGACCGTCGCACCGACGGACGCCGTGGTCAAGATCGACCCCGAGATCCCGCTCGATAAGGCCTGTCTCGTCGCCTGCGCCGTCCCGACCGGTGCCGGCGCCGCGATGTTCCGCGGCGGCGTCCGTCCAGGTGACACGGTTGCGGTCTACGGTGTCGGCGGTGTCGGCATGAATGCCGTCCAGGGTGCTGTCCTCTGCGGCGCCGTCCGCGTCATCGCGATCGACCGCGTCCCCTGGAAACTCGAGAAGGCGCGCGAATTCGGTGCCACACACACTATCGACGTGAACCGCGAGGATGTCGTCCAGCGCGTTATGGAAATCACCAACGGCGTGGGCTGCGACAAAGTGCTCCTCACGCTCGACCACGTCAAGCCGGAGCATGTCGGGATCGGTGCCCAGATCACGCGCAAGGCCGGACGCCTCGTCATCGTCGGCGCCTCTGGCCGCGGAATGGACCATATCGCGGTGACGCCCCGCGAGTTCATGCTGCTCGCCAAGGAGATCGTCGGCACGATCTTCGGGCACTCGAATCCGAAGGTCGATATCCCACGCTTCCTGGAGTTGTACAAGGCTGGCAAGTACAAGCTGGATGAACTGGTCACCAAGACCTACAAGCTTGACGAGATCAACGAAGGCTATCGTGACGTCGTCGAAGGACGCGTCATCCGCGGCGTGCTCCTCTTCGATCACTGAGTACGTCGCTGGCTCGACGGAGTCGCGCTCCGTCGACACCCAACTTCGCACACTCCTCGCGAGGTGACCCGGCCCTCGATCGGGGTGGCTCGGAAGCCCGAGTTACCCCGATCTCTTTTTGTCTCCAGGAGTCCTGCGAAAGACAAGCGCACCCCTCCGACCACCGTCACCATCAGACCCAGCGCACGACATGCGGCGTCCGACGACCTACCGGATGGAGCGTCGCGCCCCCGAGCCACATCCCGTTCCCGATCCCGCTCCCTGCAGGCACACCGCCTCTGGTCTCCGCGTCCGAGTTGGGACGGCGTCCCGTCCCTCGACCCGCACTCGATCGACCGGCGCACCTAGGCCAGCTGCTCGTTGCCGGCCGGAGATTGGCTACCCCGTGACCAAACGGGGAACCGACTCTGGGGCATCTGCAAGCATGGCCGGTGTTGCCCTGACGGTTAGGCTTCTCTCAGCCGCATTCGCGAAAGGAGGCAAAACGCCCCCAGGACGCGCCCGACCCGACGACACACGCGACGAGCAGAGACGCCACGAAAGTGAGGCCCCTGATGGACACACGAAAGCGTGCATTCCCCCAGCTTCCGCTGCTCCTGGTTCTGACGTTGCTACTGGCTCTGACGCTCCCGGCAGTAACGCACGCACAACCGGCGGCTGCTCCCTGCCGCGACTTCCCGGAGACCGGTCACTCGGTCTGCCACGGCTTTCTCGCTTTCTGGGACGAGTTCGGCGGGCTGCCATTGTTCGGCTACCCCCTGACCGATGAGATGACCGTCAACGGTACAGTCGTCCAATATTTCGAGCGTGCTCGGTTCGAGTGGCACCCTGGTGCTGCAACTGACCATCATGACGTCCTGCTGGGACTCCTCGGCACGGAGCAAACAGCCAGCCGGCAAGGCCAATCACCGTTTCAACCAGCGACACCTGAACCTTCGGCACGCTACTTTCCGGAAACAGCTCACAATCTCTCGGGCGCCTTCCGCATGTACTGGGAGACCTACGGTGGGTTCGCGCTCTTCGGTTTTCCGATCAGCGAGCCATACGTCGATCACGGTATGACGATCCAGTACTTCGAGCGCGCTCGTTTCGAGTCGCATCCTGGGAAGGCACCGGAGCGTG
>BEID01000119.1 GCA_002898975.1 bacterium HR27
TACCACATCTCCGGGGTACCGATCACCGATGAGGAGGGACGGCTGGTCGGCATCTTGACCAACCGTGACCTCCGTTTCGAGGACGACCTCGACCAGCCGGTCGCGAACCTGATGACGAAGGAGAACCTCATCACCGCCCCGGTCGGCACCACCCTCGACGAAGCACGCGAGATCTTGCACAAATACAAGATCGAGAAGCTGCCGGTCGTCGACGAGCACGGTATCCTCAAAGGTCTCATCACCGTCAAGGACATCCAGAAGCGGATCCAGTACCCGAACGCGACGAAGGACGCACAGGGACGCCTGCGCGTCGGCGCCGCGGTCGGTGTCGGTCCGGATGCACTGGAGCGTGCCGCCGCGCTCGTCGAAGAGGGAGTGGACGTCCTGGTCGTCGATACCGCGCACGGGCATTCGCGTGCGGTGATCGAGATGGTCAGGGCGATCAAGTCCCGCTGGGACGTCGACGTCATCGCCGGGAACATCGCGACTGGGGAAGCAGCCCGAGCGTTGATCGAAGCGGGTGCTGATGCGGTCAAGGTGGGCGTCGGGCCGGGCTCGATCTGCACGACACGGGTCGTAGCTGGCGTGGGCGTGCCGCAGATCACGGCGATCATGGACGTCGCGCGCGTCGCGCGGGCCTATGGCGTACCGGTGATCGCCGACGGCGGGATCCAGTACTCGGGCGATATCGCCAAGGCGATCGCTGCCGGTGCGGATTCGGTCATGCTGGGGAGTTTGCTCGCCGGCGTCGATGAGAGCCCGGGCGAGGTCATCCTCTACCAAGGCGAACGATTCAAGGAATACCGGGGCATGGGCTCGATTGGCGCGATGAAGGCGCGCGCCTACAGCAAAGACCGCTACTTCCAGCAGGACGTCGACAGCATCGCCAAGCTGGTACCGGAAGGTATCGAAGGTCGCGTCCCCTACAAGGGGCCGCTGGCGAATGTCGTGTACCAGCTGGTCGGTGGCCTGCGCGCGGCGATGGGCTACTGTGGCGCACGCACGATCCGCGAGCTGCAGGAGAAGGCCCGCTTCATCCAGATGACGAACGCGGGATTGCGCGAGTCGCACCCGCACGACGTCATCATCACCAAGGAAGCCCCCAACTACCGTCTGACACACTGAGGGCGAGACCGGCGCAGAACACGAGGGCGACCGGCTGCCTGCCGGCCGCCCTCTTCGTTGGACTGGGCCTGCTCAGCCCGCGTGCGTTGGGATCTCTGGATGCCGCTGGCCATCCCAGGTGATTCCCCAGAAGTGCCAGCGGAACTCGCTCTCCAGTTCCTTCAAGGTTTGGGTCAAGGCAACCGCATTGGGACGTCCCCGGTCGTCGAACCACTGGCGGAGCGGTGCCGGGCCGGAGAAGGTCGTCGCATGCGTGGGGAACTCCGGATGGAGCTGACCATCCCAGGAGACACCACGCGCATGCCAGTTGAAACCCTCCACGAGCGTCCGGAGCGTCCGAGCGACGACGTCGGCTTTCATCGTGCCGTCCGGATTGAACCACGGACTTTCCGTCGGATTGGAGGACACGACGAAGCCCCAGGTCATGGTCAGGCTCCGGCCGTCAGCGTCGCGCGCTGTCGCCGTGACCCCGTAGGTACCGGGAGCGAGCGTCCGGGTCGCGAAGACCAGCCAGTGCCGGTCATCGTCACGCGAGAGCTCGACCGGCAGTGGCTGCCCGTTGAGCCGGAGTTCCACGCTCGCGAGCGGCCGATCGGTGGACACTACTTCGACCGAGATCATGACCGGATCGGCCGGCGGCAACGTCGCGAAGTGCATCGGCGAACGGGTCACGAACCGGAGTGTCGATGCGACGTCCGCGTGCGTCGGCATCTCGGGATGGTAGGCACCGTCCCACGAGATACCGAAGAAGTGCCAGCGGAACGCCTCGCTCAGCGCCCGGAGCGACGCCTCGATCTGCGTGCGGCGCGGCGTGCCGTCCGCTGCGAACCACCAGCCGTCGTTTGCGTTCGTCGACACGACGAACTGCCACTGGGCCGTGAACGTCCGGCCGAGCTCGTCGCTGGCGGTGGCACGGACGACGAAGAATCCAGGCTGAAGCGTCTGCTGGGCGCTCACAGTCATCCTGGTACGGTCACCCGTCTCGCTGACAGCGAGTTCACGATCGTTCAGCCAGAGACGGACCGAGCGCACCCCACTCGGCGTTTCGGCCGTGACGGCGATCCGCACATTCCCAGGCGAGACGGTGCTCCATGGCTGCGGCGTCAGGTCGCGGAAGATCGGTCCTTCGGTCACCCCACCGCCGCGCGTCGCGACCACGCCGGTCGCCTCGAAGTTCCAGAACATGGTCAGCGTCGTGGAGCGGAAGAGCAGGGCATCGACCGCCCCTGACCAGCCAGCCCAACCGGAACCGAGGCAGCCCGCACCGATGCCGAGCCCGCCCTGGCCGTTCTCGGGCACCGCCAGGCGGGCTCCTGGAAACGCGGCGACGTACCTCGAGAGCGGGCCCGGCGCCTCGCGAAGGAGCCCACCGAGGCCCCGTTGCGACCACCAGCGGCCGCTGGTCGCCTCCCACTCTTGCCAGGTCAAGAACTCGACGCTCCCATTCAGTTCAGGTTGGTAGATCAGCCGGTCGTCAGCCACACCGTCATCGTTGAGATCGACATCGAGGAACAGGTGCGCCGCGACCGCTCCGCCACGCGACACGAAGGTCCAGTACCGGAGTTCTTGGAGGTTCGCCAGTGCCACGCCAGCGACACTGGGCTGGACGAGCTGTGACCAGATCCGCCCCTCGTTGACCGAAGCGACCGAAATCTGGAAGCTGCCGCTCCCGTGCACCGGTAGAGCAGGACCAGCAACGAAGTCTTGCTCAGCGTATCCACCATCGCTCCCGCAGGCCTCGACGTACCCGCGCCAACCGGCGAGATCCTCCTGGGCCACGGCCGGCATGACCGGCACGGCCGAAGCGACGAGCAGCACGACCATCCAGAAAGACAGCCACAAACGCCTACCGGATCGCTGTCGCATGGGGCCCTCCCCTTCCTGCGTGGGCGCGACCGCAGCTGCCACGCCCGGTCGAATGGGTCTGCCGGTAGCCTAGCCGACGGCGCGCCAGCGTGCAAGCCTTCGTTTCTTGCCTATATCGCGATATCGTGATATCCTTCTAGTACGTGCCGAAACGGCACGCAAGTGGAGGTGATACCCATGCGGACGATCGAGCGGATTCTGCGAATCCTGCGCCGAAACGAGACGCCGGTCACTGACCCGACGTTCGCGACCTACTACAGCATGCTGGTCAGCGAAGCCGGCAGCGGCGTTCCGACGGTCGAGGAGGCCCGACGCGATTTTGAGTCTGTCCGTCGGCTCATCGATCGCGCCTTCGTCGCCTGACGCCTTGTCATGCGGCCTCCCCTCGCCGATACTGAGAGCGGCCAGCGCCATGAGGGGAGGCCAGCGTGGCATACCTCGACCGCGAACGACTCGTCGAACTGCTCCTGCGCGATCTCGATCGCGAGGTCGAGCGTCATCCTGAACTCCGCTCCTTCGCCGAGCGCGTCGCTGAAACGATCCTGGCGGCACTCGCCGCTCACGAGCGACGACTACATCAGGTCAGCGCGGAGTTCGGAGAGGAGGAGCGGAACGGATGACGCAGGTGCTCACGCCAATTCGTTTCGGCATCGGAACGGGAAACCGCCGTCCCTTCCCTGAACTCCTCCGCCAATGGCGGTGGATCGAGGAACTCGGTTTCGATACGGCCTGGGTCGTCGATCACTTCATGGCGGCTGATAACGAAGACGCCCCCTACTTCGAGGCCTGGTCCTTGATCGCTGCGCTCGGCGTGCAGACCCAGCGCGTGCGCTTCGGTGTCCTGGTGAGCGGCAACACCTATCGCAATCCCGGGTTGCTCGCCAAGATGGCCGTGACGATCGACCACGCGACGAACGGACGCGTCGAACTCGGGATCGGCGCCGGCTGGTGGGAGCGCGAGCACCGCGCCTACTCTTTCCCGTTCCCGAGCGCGAGCGACCGCATCGCCATGCTCGAGGAAGCGATCCAGGTCATCGACCGCCTGCAGCGGGAACGGCGGGTCACCTTCCGTGGTCGCTTCTACCACTTCGAGGACACACCGTTCGAGCCCAAGCCGGTGCAGCAGCCGCGTATCCCGTTGATCGTCGGTGCCTTCAAGCCACGCATGCTCCGCCTGGCGGCCCGTTACGCCGACATCTGGAATACGCGCGGTGAGCCCGAGGAGGTCGGACCGCTCGCCGACTTCGTCCGGCGCGCCGCACGTGAGGCCGGCAGGGATCCAGCCACGCTACGCTGCTCGGTCTTCACCTGGCGGCCTCCCTTCGAGAGCATCGATCAGTTCCGGCGTACCGCTCTGGCCTACCTGGAACGCGGCTTCACCGATCTCGTCTTCCCGATGCCGCCGGAATCGCAGTGGTCCGTGCTGGAGCGCTGCGCGCGCGAGGTGATTCCGGAATTGCGGGAACAGGCAGCACGCGGCTGGCTCAGATCCGCAGAACCGATCGACGGAGGTGGAACACCATGACGCTGGTAGCGGAGCGGTGGGAACAGGCGATGACGCCTGAGGACTACATCGCTTCGATGCAACAGTACCGCGAGGAGTTCGAGGCCAACATCGCCCGGACGCGTGTCATGCCGGGCGACTGGGCAGCCTTCGGGCAGGAGCCACTCGCGATCCTGGTCATCACCGAGGACTGGTGCCCCGATTCCGTTCAGTTCGTTCCGATGGTAATCGCGCTGGCCAGGCGCATCCCGACTATCGAAGTCCGCATCCTCCGACGGAGCGAGCACCAGGATCTCGCTGATCGTTACCGGCGGCCCGATGGGTCCCAGGCGATCCCGACGTTCGTCGTCCTCGATGCCGACCTACAGGAACTCGGCTTTCTCGTCGAGCGACCAGAGCGAGCGGACGAAGAACTGCGCGAAGCACTGGCGACCTTCGCCCGCGAGCACCCCGAACTCCAGGGAGTCGACCGGCCCTGGTCGGAGATGCCACCGGACACGCGACTGGCCGTACGAGCGTTCCTCAAGGAGTGGCGTGACCAGCAGTTCGATCGCTGGACACGCTACCTGTTCGAAGACCTCGCCGAGATCGCCAAGTCGGCCCGCGCACGCGCATCCTGACGACCGGCGAGGTTGCAGAAAGGACGTGACCGATGCACGAGTCCGATCGCCCCGGCATCCACCCGACCGTCCATCGGCAACCGGGTGGGAACGTGCCGACCGAAGCGACTGCGGTCCGCGATCTGCATGTCGATCGTGTCGAAGGGCAAACCATCATCGTCGAAGGGAGCCGGGTCGACCAGCTCACCGGACAGCGTGTCACGCTCGAGCGCTCGAACGCGCAACGGGTCGAAGGGCGGAGCGTGCAGGCGGACCGGAGCGCCATCCGACACCTCGAAGCCGAACGCGCCGTCGCCTTGCGCAGCGCGCTCGCTGTTGTGCGTGTGCGGGAGCTGCGTGCTGCCCGCGCTCGGATCGGCCTGCTCCGCGCGGATAGGGTCGAGATCGAGCAGGGGAACGTGGCGATCGCGCTGGTCCGCGACCTCGCCGGTCCCGCGTTGCTGCGCGTTCCCCTGGGCTTCCTGCTCGCGTTCGCTGGCGGTATCCTGGCCGGACTCGCTCTTTC
>BEID01000120.1 GCA_002898975.1 bacterium HR27
GGAGGTCTATTTCCAGCTGGTCGAGGCGATCGCGGGAATGGCCGAAGCGTGCCGCGCGCTCGGTGTTCCCGTGGTGAGCGGGAACGTGAGCCTGTACAACGAGACAGAAGGACGGTCGATACCGCCGACTCCGGTCGTCGGGGTCGTAGGACGGTTGCCTGACGTGCACCGTCATGCCGGGCTGGGTTTCGCAGGGCGGGGAACGGTTTTCCTGGTCGGCCCAGATACGGCGAGTTTGGGGGCCAGCGAGTACCTGGCGTACTGCCGGGGACGGGTGGCGGGAGCACCACCGCCGCTCGATCTCGATCTCGAGTGGCGTGTGCAGGCTCTGGTGCGTGAAGCGATCCAGCGGGGCATGGCACTCGCTGCTCACGACTGCAGCGAAGGGGGATTGCTGGTCGCGCTCGTCGAAAGCTGTGTCGTAGGCGGAATCGGCGGCACCTTCTCGGTGGAAACGTTGTTGGCGCGGAGCGGGCGCCTGGACGAGACGTTGTTCGGGGAGAGCGGCTCGCGCGTGCTCGTCCAGGTGGCACCCGGTGGAGAAGGTGCGTTCTTGACGCTCGCTCACAATTACGGTGTGCCGGTGACCGAGCTCGGTCGGACCGAAGGCACGCGCTTCACGCTGGTCGGGATCTTCGAGTGCGACCTCGACGAGTTGCGTGCTGCGTGGGGTGCGGGAATCGGTGCGTAAGTAGTGACGTGTCCGTACGGTCCTCGTGGTAGACTGAAACGGGAACGACGTCAGGTCAGCGAGGTGCTGCGTGGGAGCGATGACGGGTCCACGCGAGGCCTGTGGGGTGTTCGGCGTCTACGCGCCGGGTGAGGATGTAGCACGCCTCACCTTTTTTGGTTTGTACGCATTGCAGCATCGCGGGCAGGAGAGCGCAGGGATCGCGACGAGCGATGGCGAGCGCATCTATCTGCATCGTCGCATGGGATTGGTCAGCTCGGCATTCACGGAGCAGGACCTGCGCGATCTCCGCGGGCATATCGCGATCGGTCATACCCGCTACTCCACGACCGGAAGCAGCGTTCCCGTCAATGCTGGACCGTTCGTCGTCGGTCAGGCCGGCGAAGCGATTGCTGTGTCGCACAATGGGAACTTGGTCAACGGCGAGGCATTACGGCGTGAGTTGCTCGAAGCCGGTATCGAGCTGGAGAGTACGACCGATACGGAAGCCCTCGCCTGGACCATTTACCGTCAGTCGGGCGAGAGCTGGACCGAGCGTATTCGCCGCGCCATGGAGCGCTTGGTAGGCGCCTACAGCCTCGCTATTCTGACCACCGATGCGCTCATCGCAGTCCGTGATCCTTTGGGGATCCGGCCGCTCTGTCTCGGGCGGCTGGACACAGGCTGGGTGGTCGCTTCCGAGACCTGTGCGCTGGCGACGATCGGAGCCGAGTTCGTCCGCGAGATCGATCCCGGCGAGATCGTGGTGATCGACGAGACGGGTGTGACATCGTATCCGGCCCCCGAACTCGCGCCCGACCAGGCGATGTGCGTCTTCGAGTTCATCTACTTCGCTCGTCCCGACAGTGCGATCATGGGTCAGCGCCTCCACGTGGTACGGCAACGGATGGGTGCCGAGCTCTGGCGGGAGCACCCGGCTGAGGCCGATCTCGTCGTTCCGCTCCCGGATTCAGCGGTGCCGGCGGCGATCGGCTACTCGCTCGCTTCGGGTATTCCCTATGCGGAGGCGTTGATCAAGAACCGCTACATCGGACGAACGTTCATCCAGCCCGATCAGCGTTTGCGGGAGCAAGGTGTCAAGCTCAAGTTCAACGCGCTGCCGGAGGTGCTGGAGGGGAAACGGGTCGTGCTGGTCGACGATACGATCGTTCGGGGGACGACCAGCCGCCCGATCGTGGAACTCCTCAAGCAGAATGGCGCGCGCGAGGTCCATATGCGCGTGCACTCGCCTCCGATCCGCTGGCCGTGCCATTTGGGCGTGGACATGGCGACGCGCGAGGAGCTTATCGCCGCGCACCTTTCGGTCGAGGAAATCGGGAAGGCCATCGGGGCTGACTCGATCGGGTACCTCTCCCTGGAGGGGTTGTTCCGGGCGATCGGGTTGCCGGCGAACCGCTTCTGTGCCGCGTGTCTGACTGGTCGCTACCCGGTTCCGATTCCACCGGAGCATTTCCAGCAACGGCTCGGCCGGCGGAGCGAACTCGTGATGGCACGCTCCTGACCAGGAAACGATGGTTGCGGCGCTCTTGACCCAGCAGTGCAGGCGGCCTACACTCGCCGCGACGGGCTGGGTGAAGGGGGCGGTACGTGTCGCCGAAGGTGACTCCCCTGTACGAACGGCACCGGGCGCTCGGGGCACGTTTCATCGAGTTCGCTGGCTGGACGATGCCGGTCCAGTACGAGGGCATCATCAGCGAGCATCTCGCGGTGCGGACGCGGGCTGGACTGTTCGACCTCGGTCACATGGGCCAAGTGATCGTACGGGGGAAGGATGCACTGCCGTTCCTCCAGTATTTGACGCCCAATGATGTGGCGGCGCTTTCGGCGGGAAAGGCCCAGTATTCGATGTTCCTCAATTCCTCTGGTGGCGTCGTCGACGATATCATCGTCTATCGCGTACCGGACACTGCCGAGTACCTCGTGGTCGTCAATGCTGCCAATACCGAGAAGGATCTCGAGTGGTTGAACGACCACCGCTCGCAGCATCCCGAGTGGTCGGTCGAGATCGAGGACATGTCGGCGCGGACCGGCATGCTGGCACTCCAGGGGCCACTCGCGGAGCCGATTCTCCATTATCTCACATCGTTCGACCTCGGCACCCTCCCCTCGTTCGGAATTGTTCGTACCGAGGTTGCAGGGATCGCCACGCTGGTGGCCCGAACGGGTTACACGGGCGAAGATGGGTTCGAATGCTATTGCCCGATCGAGCGTGTCGTGGACCTCTGGGATGCCATCCTGGAAGCAGGGCAGCCGCTTGGTTTGGTACCGGTGGGATTAGGGGCGCGTGACACCTTGCGGATCGAGGCAGGCCTTCCCCTCTATGGAAACGAACTCTCGCCGGAGATCACGCCGCTGGAGGCTGGTCTGGGCTGGGTCATTGCCTGGCACAAGGGGGCGTTCCTGGGTCGCGAGGCACTGGAACGGCAACGAGACCAGGGTCCGCCACGGCGGCTGGTCGGCTTCGAGCTCGTCGAACGTGGCGGTATACCGCGTCACGGGTACCCGGTGCAGTTCGAGAGCGTCGTCGTGGGAACGGTGACCAGCGGGACAGTCTCACCGACGCTCGGGAAGACGATCGGCATGGCGCTCATCGCGCGCCGCGCTGCTGCACCGGGAAGGCCGTTGGAGATTCTGATTCGGGATCGGCTGGTGAAGGCCGTGCAAGTAAAACTGCCGTTTTACCGGCGGAGTCGGAGCACGAGCCGATCGGTATGACGTGCGTCAGAGGAACGCGAAGGAAGGGAGTGACGGTATGGCAGAGGTTCGCGACGGTTTGCGGTACACGCGCACGCACGAATGGGTGCGCATCGAGGGTGATGTCGCGGTAGTTGGGGTCACCGACTTTGCGCAGTCGGAGCTCGGCGACATCACCTATCTCGAGTTGCCGGAGCCTGGCACGACCGTCAAGCAGGGGGACTCGATGGGTGTCATCGAGTCGGTCAAGGCAGCATCCGATATCTACGCGCCGGTATCTGGTGAGGTCATCGAGGCGAACACGGCGGTCGTGGATTCGCCCGAAGTCGTGAACAAGAGCCCGTACGATGACGCGTGGCTCGTCAAGATCAAGCTCAGCGCGCCGGAGGAAGTGGACCGGCTGATGGATGCCGAAGCCTATCGGAAATTCCTCGCGGAGACCGCCGCGATGGCGTGAGTCGAGAAGGGGGCCGGGATGGTGTTCACACCGCATACGCCGGAAGACCGCACCCGAATGCTCGAGGCGATCGGGGTCGATGCGCTCGAGCGCTTGTTCGATGCCATCCCGGCACGATATCGCTTCCCGGAATTGCGCTTACCACCGGCGCTGTCAGAGCCCGAGGTCTTTCGCGAGCTGGTTGCACGCGCCGGGCGGAATCGGGCGGCGATCGACACCCCCACCTTCCTCGGGGCTGGGTCGTACAACCACTACGTTCCGGCGGTCGTCCAGCAGATCCTGTGGCGGGGCGAGTTTTACACAGCGTATACACCGTACCAGCCTGAGGTCTCGCAAGGGACGCTCCAGTCGATCTACGAGTTCCAGTCACTCATCTGTCTACTGACCGGGATGGACGTGGCGAACGCGTCGATGTACGACGGTGCAACAGCCCTGGCAGAGGGCGCGCTCCTCTGCGTCTCGCCACCCCGCGGGCGGACGAAGATCGTGGTGACTGGAACGGTCCATCCCCACTATCGGAGCGTGCTGCGCACGTATACCCGTGGACTCCCAGTCGTCGTGGAGGAGTTGCCGACTCCAGCGAGCCTGCGCACGACCGTCGAGGACGTGGAGGGAGCACTCGACGATTCGACTGCGTGTCTGGTCGCTCAGTATCCGAACTTCTTCGGTCGGATCGAGGATTTGGCAGTATTGGCCGAGCGGGCCCATGCGGTAGGGGCACGGTTCGTCGTCTCGGTCTATCCGATCGCGCTCGGTTTGCTTCGACCGCCAGGCGAGCTCGGGGCCGATGTCGTGACCGGCGAGGGACAGTGTCTCGGTATCCCGCAATCGTTCGGTGGGCCGGCGCTCGGGCTGCTGGCAGCGCGCATGGAACTGGTCCGTCACTTGCCCGGTCGTCTCATCGGTGCGACCGTTGACCGGGAGGGCAAGCGTGGGTTCGTGATGGTGCTGCAAACACGCGAGCAGCACATCCGGCGCGAGAAGGCGACTTCGAATATCTGCACCAATCAGGGGCTGATGGCACTGGCTGCGACCGTATATGTCTCGGCTCTCGGGAAAGCTGGCCTCCGCAAGATCGCTGAACTGTGCTACCACAAGGCGCACTATCTCGCCGACCGTTTGGCGAGCCTGCCGGGGTGGGAACTGGTCGGCGAGGGGCCGTTTTTCAACGAGTTCGCGGTTCGCTGCCCACAGGATCCACGAGCGATCAACGAGCGGCTACTCGAGCACGGTATCATCGGTGGTCTGCCTCTCGGGATGTTCGATCCTGCGCATGACGACCTCCTGTTGCTCCGTGCGACGGAACTGACGACGCGCGAGCAGATCGATCGACTGATCGACGTGCTCGCCGAGCACGCGGCGTGAGTCGGCAGTACGAGAAGCGATAGGGCACAATGGAACCCGGATGCGTTCGCCGCGCATCCGGGCTTTCATGTTCGGGAGCGCACAGCTATGGCTTTGCCACAAGTCGCGATCGTCGGGCGTCCGAACGTCGGCAAATCAACGCTGTTCAATCGGTTGATTCGCCAGCGACGCGCCATCGTCGAGGAGGTTCCTGGTACGACCCGCGACCGCATTTACGGTGTCGTCGATTGGGACGGTATCCGCTTCGGATTGTTCGATACGGGCGGCCTTTTGACGGAAGAAGAGATCGCACGGTCGTCGGAGCGTGAACTCGTCGAAGCGACCAAGGCGCAGGCTGAGCTGGCAATCGCGGAGGCGGACGTGATCGTTTTCGTCGTCGACGCGTCGGCT
>BEID01000121.1 GCA_002898975.1 bacterium HR27
GGAGATAGAGACGCCCTTTACCCAGTTGGCGAGCGAGTTCCTTCGACTGGCCAGACCCGAGGTCCCAGGTATCGTCGCAGTCGACGTTGAACCAGGTGGAGGTGAAGTTCGGTAGGTAGTCGGCATAGAGTTCGTCCAACAGCCGGTACGTCTCCTCGCGGACTGGCGTGAGCGTCCAGCGCCAACCGACTTCGTCGAGATGGGCATATTGGGGAAGGGAAAGCAATCGCCGCTGGTGGCCGAACGATTGGAGGTTGGGGACGAGCTCGACGTGCCGCTCGCGGCAGTAGCGATCGATGGCGCGGATGTCATCCGGGGTCAACGGGTCGCACCCGGCTCCGATCTCGGGATGACGGGGGAACGCGAACGTATGCTCGACATAAAGCTGAAGGTGGTTGTACTTGAGGTGGGAGAGGAGATCGACGAGCTGGAAGAGCGTCTCGCGAGTCGGCACCTTGCCGCGCGAGACATCGAGCATGACACCGCGGCTGGGGAGCACGGGCCAGTCGACGAGGGTGACGGCGGGAAGGCGCCGTCCGTAGGCCCGGATGAGCTGGCGAACGGTTTGACTCCCGTAGAACAGGCCTGTCGGAGTATTCGCAGCGAGGACGAGTCGCTGTGCCCGGCACTGGATGACATACCCTTCGGTACCGCGGGGATCGAGACCAGCAACGGGCGCACCCAGCACGAAAACGATACGGTTGACGCCGTCGAGTGGGTCGAGCGCAACGCGGATGGGAAGCGGGAGACCGGTTACCTCACGGGTCGTCGCCTGCAGCTGGCGTGCTGCACCCTCGAGCGTCTCGGCCGCGGTCGCTGGCAAGACGAGCTCGCTATCCCAATCGAGAAACCAGGCATCCTCGGCAGGGCCAGGCGTGACCTCACGCGGTGGGGGTAACAGGGGAAGCGACTCCGGCATACCGAACCTCCTTTCGTACCGTCACGAGCGTTGCTGGTCTGGGCTCGCTGCGGATGCGGGGCCAGTCGGGGAGTCGGAGGCGAGTGCCTGGCGCAGGCGGCCGCCGGCAGCAGTGAGCCGAGCACGTGCCTGCACCGCATCGAGACCGGTGAGCGCCATCAGGATGGCCGTCTTGGCCTCGCCCCCGGCTCGCTCGAGGAAGTACGCTGCCTCATCCTCGGGCAGTCCAGTGACTTCCGCGACGATGCGCACGGCTCGCCGCCACAGCTTGCGGTTGACCGGTCGCACGTCAACCATGAGGTTGCCGTACGTCCGACCCAGCCGGACCATGACCGCGGTGCTCACGGTCGTGAGCGCGATCTTCTGCGCGGTTCCAGCCTTCATGCGCGTCGAGCCAGCGAGCACTTCGGGACCGACGAGCGGCGCGACTACCAGGTCGGCCAGCTGCTCGACCGGGGATGGTCGCTGGCAGACGAGCGCCGCGACGAACGCACCGTCCTGGCGTGCCCGAGCGAGCGCACCGAGCACGTAGGGGGTACGTCCACTGGCGCTGATGCCGAGTACCGCATCGTCGGAGCCGACACCGAGG
The DNA here is from genome assembly GCA_002898975.1 of bacterium HR27. Taxonomy (GTDB): domain Bacteria; phylum Chloroflexota; class Chloroflexia; order Thermomicrobiales; family Thermomicrobiaceae; genus Thermomicrobium. Next base: position 1,509 of record BEID01000121.1, read on the forward strand.
GCCGCCACGTCGCGGGCACCCGCCGTCTCGTCGTCCTCGGCTTCCTCGACCGGTTCATGCAAGGCACGCGTCCCACCAGCCAGGAGCGCCACGACGCGACCCGGCTCGAGCCCGAAGGTCGGCTGACACTCGATCGCATCGAGCATCGCCAGCCGGCCGGACGTACCCGCACCCACGTAGACGAGCCGGCCCCCGCGCTCCAGCCGCTCGGCCACCGCATCGACGAGTGCAGCGAGCCGTACACGCTCACGCTGGAGCGCCGGGACGACGCGAGCCTCCTCCTCGAGCATGAAATCGACGAGTTCCTGACTCGAGAGCCGGTCGAGATCGCGCACACCCAGATCCGGACCCTCCGCTTCGCTCGCTCGGTCGTTCGGTTTCTCGGCTGGGTAACGCATCGTCTCGCTCCCATCACGGAGTCGAACCAGCGGCGTTGGCTGGTTTCCCGATATCTCGCTCGATCGGAACTCCGGCAGCAACGAGCCGCTCGGCGAATGCCGGACTGGCATACGCGACCTGGCCACGGCAGACCGTCCCGTGCACACGCAGGGAGGGATCGAGCACGACGAGATCGGCGTCGTAACCGGGTGCGAGCCTGCCCTTGCGGTGAGCCAGCCCAAGTGCCCGGGCGGGCGTGTCGCTGAGCATACGCACCGCCTGTTCGAGAGGTACGTCGACAAGCTCGACGAGGTTCCGGAGCGCGCAGTCCATCGTGAGCAGGCTGCCGGCGATCGTGCCGTCGGCGAGGCGCGCCAGGTCGCCGTCGACCCGCGCCACCTGGCCCGCGAAGGTGAAGGTCGTGCCGGTTGGCAAGCCGGCTCCCGACTGTGCATCGGTGACCACGACCGTCCGCTCGGGGCCGAGCGCACGGGTGAGGACACGCATCACCGGCGGAAGGACATGGTGACCGTCGGCGACGAGTTCACCAAAGGCCTCCGGGCACTCGACGAGCGCACCGAGCGGGCCAGGCGCGCGGTGGAGCAGCGGCGGCATAGCGTTGAAGCAGTGGGTGAGGAGCCGCGCACCGCGCGCGAAGGCCTGGCGTGCGACCTCGTAGGCCGCATCGGTGTGACCGAGCGCGACAGTCACGCCGGCAGCGACCAGGCGGTCAAGGACGTCCATGGCGCCGGGGAGTTCGGGCGCAAGGGTGACGACGCGGAGGTGTCCACCGGACAGAGCCAGGAGCCGCTCGGCGAGCGCGCGATCGGGCAGGCGGAGCCAGGACGGATGGTGCGCACCCCGCCGTGACGGGTTCAGGAACGGCCCCTCGAGGTAGATTCCGAGCGGCTGGGCACCCTGCTCGTGGCCTGTCACCGCCTGAACAGCGGCAACGAGCTGCCGCTCGGGGAGGCCTTCCGGAACGCCGACGACGTTGACGAGGAACGCTGTCGTGCCAGTGCGTGTGACCCAGCGCGCGTAGGCCCGGATCTCGTCCGGCTCGGTCGTGTGGAGCGCAAAGCCGCCACCACCGTGCGTATGGAGGTCGATGAAACCCGGTACTACGAGGAAACCACTGAGATCAACAGCCGCACCGGCACGAGGGTGCTCGTGGTCGACCGCGACGATCCGTGAACCAGCGATGCCGAGCCACCACCCCGTCCGACGGGTGCCGGCATCGACGAGTTCGGCACCGACGAAGACCAACTCCATCGCCACCCCCTCAGACCGTCCGGGTAACCTTGGTCAGTCCACGCGGCCGATCGGGGTCGAGCCCGCGCACCCAGGCGAGGGCGAGCGCGAGGAGCTGGCCCGGCACAACCGCGACCAGCGGCGAGAGCCATTCGGGGACAGCGGGCGGCAGCGGCAAGGGGAGATCGGCCCGGGCGAGGAGCGTGGGAGCATCGCTCACGATCGCCAGCGCTGCCTTGCGCGCAGCCAAGTCCTCGGTGAGCGCTGCGAGGTCGGGAAAGGCGGCACCGGAGGGTGCGATCAGGACGACTGGGAAGCCAGGCTCGACGAGTGCGATCGGGCCGTGGCGGAAGTCGGCCGAGGAATACGGCTGCGCCAGCACGAGACACGTCTCCTGGAGTTTCAGCGCGACCTCGAACGCCGTCGCGTAGTTGAAGCCCCGGCCGATGACGGCGAGGAGGCGCGCGTCCCGGAAGGGACCGAGCTGCGGGGCGAGATCCCGGTTACGCTCGAGCGTCCTGCGGAGCGCCGCAGGCACCTCAGCGAGCTGGCTCAGGCGCGTGCGGTCTCCAGCGAGCGCGACACTGAGGAGAGCCAGAACGAAGAGTTGCGCCGTGTACGTCTTGGTTGCGGCGACAGCGCGTTCCTCACCGGCCAGGAGCGGGAGCACTAGTTCAGCTGCCTGGGCGAGCGGCGAAGCAGGATCGTTGGTCACAGCGAGCGTGAGCGCACCCTGGCGACGCCCTTCCGCGATGACTGCGACGATATCGGGCGACCGGCCGCTCTGGCTGATCGCGAGAACGAGGCTTCCGGCGAGCGACGGGGGCCGCCGGTACAGCGTGAACAGGGAAGGGGTCGCCAGGGCGACAGGCAGTCGGTTGTATGCGCCAAAGAGATATTGGGCATACCGTGCCGCATTGTCGGAACTGCCGCGAGCAGCGATCACCACGTAGCGCGGTGGAGCAGCCTGGATGCGCCCTGCCACCTCCGCGACGAGAGGGTATCCCTCGTCGAGGAGACGCTCGAGGACAGCCGGCTGCTCGGCGATCTCACCTGCGAGTATCGACATGCTGGTGCTCCCACTGTGCACGATACGCGGCCATGTCGAGGATACGACCGGAGACCCGTGCGTCCTCGGCCGCGAAGGCCAGAAGATGGCTCTCGACCGCCTGACGAGCGCTCGTCAGCACACCGGCCCGTTCGCCGCGGACAGCCTGGACGAACGCACGGATGAGGCCGACATCGCCACCACCATGCCCGCCGATCGGGGGCGCCAGGCGCATCGTCTCGATGGTGCCTGTGAGGTGGTCGGCTATAACGAGTTCGCGGCGCGATTCGTTCGCGAGAAGCGTCGCACGCGTGCCATCGATGCGAACGGTCCGTCCTTCGAGGTGGGAGGCACCTTGCATCGTGAGCGAGACAGCAAGCTGACCAGCGAACTCCATCAACACCACCTGGTGATCGACCGCTGTGTTGTCGCAGTGGTAGACACAGCGGCCATAGGGTCCAGTCGCAAGCGCTGCGAGGATCGCCTCGGGGTCAGGATCCGGCGACACTGCGTGCTGGAAAGAACTTCCAGCAGCTGTGAAGAGATAGATCCGCGGAGCGAAGTACGGGCACTCGTCGGCGAGCGGGCAACCGTCGGTACAGCGCTCCGGAGCGCCTGGCGGCGCCTTCGCTGGGGTGAAGTGGGTGAGAGACCCAAAGGAGGCGACACGCTGGCACGAGCGATCGAGGATCCAGACCAGAAGATCGAGGTCGTGACAGCACTTGGTGAGGATCATCGGGCTCGAGCGCTCCGTATTCGCCCAATTCCCGCGGATAAAGCTGTGGGCGAAGTGGAAATACGACAGGTTCTCGCGCCAGTCGACAGACACGATCTCACCCAGACGCCCACTATGAACCAGATCGTAGATCGTGCGGAAAAAGGGCGCATAGCGCAACACGTGCGCCACCTGGAGCACGCGCCCGGTCCGCTCAGCGGTCGTGGCGAGGGTGAGGCACTCTTCCGGTGTCGTCGCCATCGGCTTTTCCAGGAGGACATGGTAGCCCTTCTCGAGGAACGCGATGGTACTCGGGAAGTGATCGCGGTCCATCGTCGCGTTGATGAGAGCCGGCGCCAGTCGCGGTTGCTCGGCGAGTTCCTGCCAGGAGCGGAACTGGCGCTCGGGCGGGATTCCGTGCTGCTGCGCGAAGCGCGTGCGGCGTTCGTCGTTCGGCTCGGCAACCGCGACGAAGCGCAGATCCCAGGGAGCGCGGAGCGCGAAGGTACCGTACGCTAAGGTTCCCCGGTTGCCAGCGCCGACCAGGACAGCTTCGACGGGTCGCTGCATCCTGTGTCTTCCTTTCCCGATGAATCGCTCGCTCCCGCATGCGCTGGACGGGAAGTGGACCCGCCCCACCCCACCGACCCACCGGTGGGGGCCCAGTGGGGTGGGCCAGGAACAGGCTC
>BEID01000122.1 GCA_002898975.1 bacterium HR27
TCCCGACGTACCGCTCCTCATTCCGGAGGTCAATCCCGATCACGCCCGCGCGATCGAGCGACAACGACAACTCCGCGGCTGGCGCGACGGGTTCATCGTCGCCAACCCCAATTGCTCGACGATCCATCTCGTTCTCGCGCTCAAGCCGATCTACGATGCGTTCGGTATCGAACAGGGAATCGTGACCACATTGCAGGCGGCGTCGGGAGCCGGTTATCCCGGCGTGCCATCGCTCGATCTCATCGACAACGTCATCCCGTACATCGGTGGCGAGGAGGAGAAGATCGAGGCGGAATCCCGCAAGATCCTCGGCCAGTGGGTCGACGGCCAGTTCCAGGATGCACCGCTGACACTCAGCGCGCACTGCAATCGCGTGCCGGTCCGCGACGGACATCTCGAAACCGTCAGCCTCAAGCTCCGCAAACCGGCGACTCCGGCCGAGGTGGTCGAGGTCTTGCGCTCGTTCCGCGCTCGCCCGCAGGAACTCGAACTCCCCAGCGCGCCGCGTCACCCGGTGATCGTGCTCGACGAGCCGGATCGCCCGCAGCCGGTACTGGACCGCGACGCCGAGCGCGGCATGGCCTCGGTCGTCGGCCGTGTCCGCCCCTGCCCGGTGTTCGACATCCGCTTCGTCGTGCTGGGACACAACACGATCCGCGGTGCTGCCGGAGCCTCGGTGCTCAACGCTGAACTGTTCTATCGTGAAGGTTGGCTCTGACACAGAACCAGTACGGAAGGCGGGGCAGCGGGCAATCGTCCGACACCTGCCCCGCCATTCCCGGGTCTCACGAGACGACCGGTACCAGCTGCGGGATCCTCGCCGCGATCTCGGGTCGCGTCACCAGTGGATAGGCGAGACTGTCCGCGAGCGCTAGCCACGACGCCTCGATGATGTTTTCCGATGATCCGACCGTATTCCAGCTGCCCTGCGCGTCCCCGGACCGGATCCAGACACGTACTTTGGCTCCTGTCCCGTGGTGGTCATCCAGCACCCGGACCTTGTAGTCCTCGAGCTCGACCGCAGCGATCTCCGGGTAGAACTCCTGCAGCGCCTTGCGCGTGGCCCGGTCGAGCGCATTGACCGGCCCGTTCCCTTCTGCCGCGGTATGGAACACCTGATCGCCGACCCGCAACTTGACCATCGCCTCGGCGAGCATGCCGCGTCCGTTGCGGTATTCGGTCAACACGGTGTAGTCCAGCACCTCGAACGGCGGTCGATAGTCGGGCAAGTTGCGCCGGATCAACAGTTCGAGGGACGCGTCGGCGTCCTCGAACCAGTATCCCTGGAACTCGAGTTCCTTGATCTGCTCCAGGACACGCCGGACGACCTCAGGCTTGTCGGAAAGGTCGATACCGAAACTGCGCGCCTTGACGACGATGTTACTGCGCCCGCTCAGTTCACTGACCAAAACGTGCCGCGTATTCCCGACGACCTCCGGCGGAATGTGCTCGTACGCCGACGGATGCTTGGCGATCGCGTTGACGTGCAGTCCTGCCTTGTGGGTGAAGGCGAAGGCCCCGACGAACGGCAAGCGCGGATCGTGCGTCAAGTTCGCGACCTCGGCAACGTAGCGAGACGTCTCAGTCAGCTTGCACAAGTGTCCCGGTGGCAAGCACCGGTAGCCGAGCTTGTACTCGAGGATCGGGATGATCGAGCAGAGGTTGGCATTCCCCACCCGCTCACCGAGCCCATTGATCGTTCCCTGGACATGCGTCGCGCCAGCCAGTACTGCCGCGATGCTATTCGCGACCGCGAGCTCGCAGTCGTTGTGCGTGTGAATCCCGACCGTGCACGAAACCGTGGCGATCGCATCGCGGACTGCTCGCACGAGCGGATCGGTCAGCGTGCCACCGTTGGTGTCGCAGAGCACGACAGCATCGGCGCCGGCATCGCAGGCCGCACGCAGCACGGCCAGGGCGTAGTCGCGATCCTCGGCATTCCCGTCGAAGAAGTGCTCGGCATCGAAGATCACCTCGCGCCCAGCACGCTTGAGGAACGCAACCGATTCCGCCACCATTCGGAGGTTTTCCTCGAGCGTCGTTCCCAGGATTTCGCGCACCTGGAACGGCGATGCTTTCCCGACGATCGTCACGGTCGGCGTGTCCGCAGCGAGCAGGAGCCGGAGGTTCGTGTCCTCCTCCACGGTGATACCGGCACGCCGCGTGCTGCCGAAGGCGGCGATGCGCGCATGCTTCCAGTGTTCGTGGCGGGCACGCTCGAAAAACGCCATGTCCTTCGGGTTCGAGCCGGGCCAACCACCCTCGATGTAGGCCACACCCAGCTCGTCGAGCGCGCGGGCGATCTTCAGTTTGTCCTCCGTCGTCAGCGAGACACCCGATCCCTGCGTTCCGTCGCGCAGCGTCGTGTCGTAGATCGCTACCAGTCGTCCCTCGTACTCGTTCATAGCCCTCCTCCAGACACTCGGCGGCCTCCCCGCGTCGGGGAGGCCGCCGTCATTCCATTTCTCGCTGATCGGTCTTTCACACGCCTAGGGCTCGACCCTCCCCAACGCCACATGCCCCGCCACGCGGGACCGAATAATCGAAATAATCGCGATCGTCAGGTCGGGCCAGCGAGCCATCGGCGCCACACCCTCCGGTGCTGTTTCGTAGCCTAAACCAGGCTCCGCCGTTTGTCAAGGCACTCGATCGCCTGACGGTTGGTCTCTCCTTCGTCGTGCGTCATACCGCGAACTCGATCGGCACCTCGATCAGCGTCGGCAGCGATCGGCCGAGCGCCGCGCCGATCTCCTCGGCCAGCATGTCCGGAGACGTCACTCGCACAGCTGGAATGCGATAGGCCTCGGCCAGGTGTTGAAAATCAGGATTCACGAGGTCGACCGCGATGAAGCGCCGTCCGTACGAGCGCGCCTGTTCGTCCTTCACGGCTGTGTAGCTCGCATCGTTGAAGAGGACGATCGGGATACCCAGCTCGAACTGCACGGCCGTCGCAAGCTCCTGCAAGGTGAACTGGAACCCCCCGTCACCGACCAGTGCGAGGACCGCAGCGTCCGGTCGTGCGATCTTCGCACCGATCGCGGCCGGCAAGGCGAAGCCGAGCGTACCGTAGCCGGTCGGGAAGAGGTAGGTGCGCGGTTCGTAGACCGGATAGTGGCGGTTGCCGACGTACGCCATCATCGTCATATCGTTGACCAAGACCCCGTCGCGTGGAAGCGCCGCACGGAGTGCCTGCAGCCAAGTCGCGTGCTCGGCACCCCAGGCCTGTTCGAGCGCTGCGCGCTTGCACGCTGCGAGTTCCTCGACTGACCAACCAGGACGCCACACGCCACGTGCTTCCAGTGCCTCGAGCAAGGCACGCGCGGCTGCGCGCACGTCCGCCACCATGGCGAGGCTCGGCGGATACTGACGCAGCACCTCGCTCGCATCGATATCGACGCGGATACGGCGTTCCGGCAAGGGCAGCTTGCCGTTCTCGGTGTCCTGAGCCCCGAGCTTGGATCCGAATACGATGGCTAGGTCAGCCTGGCGCAGCAGGCGATCGACCGGATTTCCAGCCTCCCAGAGATTTCCGAGGCAGCGTGGGTGGTCCTCCGGCACGGCCCCCTTACCCTGGATCGTCGTGAGCACTGCCGCGCCCAGACGTTCGGCGAGTTCGACGAGTTCGGCACTCGCGCCGCTCGCCACTGCCCCGCCACCGCAGTAGAGGACGATACGCTCGGAAGCTTCGATCGCAGCGACCGCAAGCTCGATCGCTGCTGGGCTCGGTTGCGGTGTAATCCGCGTTGGCAGTTCGAGCTGCACAAGATCGATCTCGCCCGTACCTCGGAGCACGTCGAGCGGGACTTCGACATGCGTCGGCCGAGGGCGGCCACTGACCGCCTGGGCGAACGCTTCACGCAGCAGAGCCGGCACCTCATCGACCCGCTGGGCGCGCTCGGCCCACTTCGTCAGCGCGCGCATGATGCCGAGCTGATCCTTGCAGTCGTGCAAGTGCCCCAGCATCTGCCCCTGCCAGGCTTGCTCGACGTTGGAGGCGATGACCACCACTGGCGAGGAGTCAGCGTAGGCTTCCCCGACCGCGGTGGCGATGTTCGTCACGCCCGGTCCCGTGATGACGATGGCCACACCCGGCTTACCGGAGACCCGCGCGTAGCCATCCGCCATGAATCCAGCTCCTTGCTCATGCCGGGCCAGAATGTGCCGGATCGGTGACGAATACAGCGCGTCATAGATCGCCAGTGTGTGCACTCCGGGAATACCGAAGACGACCTCGACACCCAACCGCTCGAGTGTGCGGACGACTGCGTCGCCGCCATGAACACGCATCGGATCCCCCAACCATCCCTACGCCGATCAGCGTCGCGATTATAGAATCCGGACAAGCGGCAGCATACGTCGCTCGAGTCAACCGGACGTTTGGGGTAGACGAATAAGCTAGGTGGGAGACCGGAAGGCCGTGCGGCGCATCACGCATCTCCTCGTCCTGCTTTTCTCGGCAGCCGTTCTCGTGTCACCAGCCGCCTCGGCTCCCGTGCGGATCGCTCGTCCAGAGCGACTGGCGGTGAACGCACCGAGGCCGCTCAACCAGCGGCGGGCAGCGAGTGCATTCAGGAGCCATCGAATCACGCACCCCACGAGGAACCAAGCCGCAACCACTTCCCTCCGTGGGCGCCCCACTCCTGTACCACCCACTCCCGAATCACGTGCCACTACGCCGACACCAGTCCCGCACCCCTTCACGGATCCCGTACCGATCCTCATGTATCACTACATCCGGCCGCTCCCCGGCCCGGAAGACCCGATCGGGCGTGGCCTTTCGGTCGATCCGGAGTCGTTCCGCGCGCAGCTGCACTGGCTGGCGACCCACGGCTATACGCCCATTACGCTTTCGGAACTCGCTGCGATCCGGCAGGGTACGCTCCCAGCACCGGCAAAGCCGGTCGTGCTGACCTTCGATGACGGCTACCGCGATTTTTACGAGAACGCCTGGCCGCTCCTCCGTTCCTATGGCTTCCACGCGACCGTGTTCGTCATTACCGGGTTCCTCGACACACCGCGCTACCTCACCTGGGACATGGTGCGGGAGCTGGATCGTTCTGGCCTCGTCGAGATCGGTGGCCATACCGTGCATCACGTCGATCTCACGCAAGCGTCCGATAAGGATCTCGTGCAGGAACTGACCGACTGTCAGCGTGCGCTGAGCGAAGCGCTCGGCCATTCGGTGGTCTCGTTCGCCTATCCGGCTGGCAAGTTCGACAGCCGTGTCGAGGCCGCGACGGCGCAGGCAGGATACCGTATCGCCGTGACAACCCAGCCAGGATGGTCAGGAGCCGCTGACGATTGGCTCGCCCTGCCACGCTTGCGAGTTCGGGGTGAGATGAGTCTCGCGGAATTCACCGCCTTACTCACCGCGACTCGCTGAGTTCACGCCGGTGCTCCGCGCGGTTCGTAGATCCTGACTTCGGCGAGCTCCCCGACGAGTGCAGCGAGTCGGTGTGCATCCTCAACGGAGCCGACGATCGCCCCGTAATGCATCGGGATCACGACGCGTGGCTTCAGCATCCGTACCGCTTCTGCCGCTTCCTCGGCCGTCATGACGTAT
>BEID01000123.1 GCA_002898975.1 bacterium HR27
GACCGTTGCGTGGCGTGATGCACTGCTTCACCGGGGACAGCGCGCTGGCACATCTATTCCTCGAACTGGGCCTGCACCTAGGTATCGGTGGCGTCGTCACCTATCGCAATGCCCAAGCGCTCCGTGAAGCCGTACGGGATATGCCGCTTGAGCGCATGCTGCTCGAGACCGATGCGCCCTACTTGGCACCCGTACCGCACCGCGGCAAACGCAACGAACCCGCATTCCTCCGGTTCGTGTTGGCAACGGTAGCGCAATTACGCGGAACCTCCGAACAAGAGGTTGCCTGCCGCACGACTAGAAATGCTCGGCAGCTGTTCCGCATCAGCACTGTCACGCTGCTCGACACCAAAGAGCTGGACAACACTGCGTCATCGATCGGAGAGTCGGACCGATGACCAAGCCCAGGGTCGTTCTAGCTACAGCGAATCCCGGTAAACTACGCGAATTCCGCTCCTTGCTTCCTACGTGCATCGACCTCGTCTCGGCAACTGAACTCGGTGTCGATCTTCCACCAGAGACTGGCAACACGTTCGCAGAAAATGCCTTGCTAAAGGCCCGGGCCGTCACTCGCGTGACCGGATTGATCGCCCTCGCTGATGACTCGGGACTCGAAGTCGATGCCCTCGGCGGGCGTCCCGGTGTGCACTCCGCGCGTTTTGCTGGGGAGAACGCGACCGACGCGCAGAACATCGCGCTCCTCCTGGAACAGTTGCGCGGTGTTCCGCCGGAACGACGCACAGCTCGCTTCCGGGCTGTGATCGCGTTCGTCGCACCGGACGGCCGGGAAGCACTCGCCGAAGGTACCGTCGAAGGCACGATCGTCGAAACGCCACGCGGAGAGCACGGTTTCGGTTATGACCCGGTCTTCCTTCCGCTGTCGGAACAACGAACCTTCGCCGAAATGACTCTCGAAGAAAAGAATCGGCTCAGTCATCGTGCCCGCGCACTCGAGCGTGCCGTTGCCATACTGCGGGAATGGCTCGGGTGCGCTGTCGAGGACGAATCGCGAACACAATCCGAGAAGTCCTCATCGGGACGACGAGCACATGGCTGAACGAGCATTCACAGCAGACATGATGCCAACTCCGCAGCCGCTTCCGCTGGTGGCGATCACTGGTACGCGTGGAAAGTCGACGACCGCATGGCTCCTCTACAAAATGCTGCGGGCACGCTCGCTGTCGAGTGCCCTCTGGAGCAGCAGTGGCGTGTACGTCAATGACCATCGCTTGCCAGGGGAACTGCAGCCGTGGAGCACTGTCGTCCGGGCACTCGCTGCGGGGGAATTGGACGCTGCCATCCAGGAACTGGAGGCCCCGGTTGTCGCATCGGTCGGTCTCCCGGAAGGCGTGTATGCACTAGGAGCCATCACGACGGTGTGCGGCAACGACGAAACGTGCCTGGCTGCTGCCGAGAGCCGCTATGCGAAGCGGGCGCAGGAGATCGTTGCACGCGCTGTGCATCCAGACGGCGTTCTCGTTCTGAACGCGGATGATCAGGCCGTCCTCGAACTGGCTGACCGTTATCGCAGTACGAGCATTCTCTTCGCACTCCATCCGGACAACCCAGCACTGCGACGTTCGCGAACCGCAGGCCTTCCAGCACTGTGGTGCCAGGACGGGCTCCTCGTTGCCAATCAGCCACTCCTTCGGCTCTCGGCCAGCCGCTCGTCCCTCTCCTCCGTCTGGCACCGCCCGAGTGCCGACCGCCGGCTGGACGAACTTCCAGATGCCTCTGCATCGTCTGGGTCGGACGACATCGTGATCACCGACGTTCGACAGGCACCCTGCACGCTCAATGGTGCACTGACGTTTCAAATCCAGAACATCATGTGCGCGAGCGCCCTGGCACTGGCTCTGGGCATACCCGTGACCACGATCGACGCGGTCGTCCGCACCTTCCTTCCGGATACGCACGCCCTTCCTGGTTCGTGCAACATCCTCACGGTACGCGGGCAGCATGTCCTCGTCGATGGAGCCCGCTACCCCTGGTCGCTCCGCTCACTCATTCGGGGCATTCGGCACCGCGGTCCTCGCCGCACGTTCGTTCTGACCCATACCTTCCCGTGGCTCGAAGAACTGGAATTCCAGGAAGTCGGCCGGCTGTTGGGTCGCCTCAACGGGTTGATCGTCCTGACCGAGCCGATTCCCGACGAGCGCTTCCGCATCTTCCAAGAAGGCGTCGTCCAAAATCCGTACCCGCCGATCCTGGTCACGCAACCGGACCTCGAGCGAGCGCTGCACTACGTTTTCTCGCTCACGCAGACCGGAGATCTGTGCCTGGTACTTGCCGCCGAACCGGAGCGTACGATCGAACTGCTGGAACGCTTCGCCTCAGTCTAGCCATCACGCAGCGTCCAGTAACGTCTCCAGCCGGTGCTCTTCGACCCACACGGCTCCTTTCCCGGCAAGGATCGAGGTCACCACGCGGACAAAATCCTCGCACCAATCGACATGCAGCCTGGCCCGCAGCACAATTTCACGGTCACCCACTGGGAGGTGCAACACGACTTCGTCGTCACCGGGAAACTGGCTGAACAATTCACGCAGCGCGTGCATCTGCTCGATATCGTCGTCAACGTTGTCCGAAACCGGTAACCGGACATGAACCACCCGTGACGAACGTGTCAATTCGCGCAGTAACTCCCGCGGGTCGGCGATCGCTTGCGCGACGAGCTGGAGTTCCTCGTTCCGCTCTTCCACCCGAGCCTGGACGACCAGGACTGCCTCCTCGGTGATCGAATCCCGCACCGACTCGTACAGATCCGGGAACACCACGATTTCAATGCTTCCAGAGCGATCCTCGACCTGGAGAACAGCCATCACCCGTCCAGTCCGCGTGGTGAGTTTCCGAAAGCCGCTCACCAGCACGAGCAGTTCGACCGTTTGTCCTATCGATTCCTCATCGAGTTCTGCGATCTGAACGAAGCCGCGGTGACGGACCAGCGGCATGTACTCATCCAGCGGATGAGCGCTGAGATACACACCGAGCAGTTCACGCTCCCAGGCTAGCAGCGTTCGCTGGCGAATGTCCGGCGGCTCGATGTCCGGGCGAGCGAACTGCAACGGAGCTGCCTGTTCCGCCCCGGCAGCGGAGAAGAGATCCATTTGCCCACGCTTCAGCGCCTTTTGGCGCGCTTGCGCTGCTTGGATCGCCTGATCGAGCTGGGCGAGCAGGATCTTGCGGTCGCCGAGACAATCCAGTGCCCCGCACTTGATCAGACTTTCCACCGCTCGCCGGTTGACCAGACTCCAGTCGACGGCTTCGCAGAAATGCTCGAAACTCCGGAAGCACTGCCCCGGCTGCTGGGCCCGCGCAGCGAGGATCGCTTCGATCGCTGCCTCACCAACATGCTTCACCATCGCCAACCCGAACCGGATGGCACGACGACCATCCTCGAGGGTCTCGACCGTAAATGTCGCTTCGCTCCGATTGATATCCGGCGGAAGAACCGGGATACCGAGCTTCTGACACTCGGCGAGCGCCGCAGCAATCCGCTTGACCGTGCCCGATGGATGGCTCGGTGCGTTCCGCAAGATGGCAGTCATGTACTCGACCGGATAGGTTGCCTTCAAGTAAGCGGTCTGATAGGACACGACCGCATAACAGGTCGCGTGCGCCTTGTTGAAGGCATAGCCCGCGAACGGTTCGATCAAATTGAAGATGCGCTCCGCATCCTCTTCGCTATACCCGTTCGCCTTTGCACCCGCGATGAATCGTTCACGCTCGGCGCGCATCTTTTCGGGGATCTTCTTCCCCATCGCCTTCCGCATGATGTCAGCTTCACCGAGCGTGTAGCCGGCAAATTTCCGTGCGATGAGCAACACCTGATCCTGATACACGATCACGCCATAGGTCTCGTCCAGAATCTCGGCGAGGTCAGGATGCGGGTAGCGAATCGGCTCCAGGCCGTGCTTTGCCCGACAGTATGTGGGGATATGTTGCATCGGGCCTGGCCGATACAGGGCGACCATCGCCGCCAGCTCCGCAACCGACGCCGGTCGCAGCTCGCGGATGTACCGCCGCATCCCGGCACTCTCGAGCTGGAACACGCCGAAGGTCTGTCCCTCGGCGAGCAAGGCGAACGTCTTGGGGTCGTCCATCGGGATCTGCTTGAGGTCGATCTCGATGCCCCGCGTCTCCCGGATCAGCTCGACCGCGTTCGCCAGGATCGTCAAGTTGGCCAACCCGAGGAAGTCCATCTTGAGGAGACCGATTTCCGCGACCGTCTCCATCGGGAACTGCGTCGTCGGCAGCGCCCCCTCTTCCGCCCGCGCCGGCCGCTGCAGCGGAACGTGCTCGACGAGCGGCGAAGCGGAAATCACCACGCCTGCCGCGTGCGTTCCGGCGTGGCGCGCGATCCCCTCGAGCTTGCGGGCATTGTCGATCAACTCGCGTGACCGAGGATCGTTCTCGTAGAGTTGACGCAGTTCCGGACTCTCCTCCAGCGCCCGCTCGAGCGTCATATTGACGCCGTTCGGGATCAGTCGAGCGATCCGGTCGACCTCGGCATGCGGCCAGCCCATAGCCCGACCGACGTCACGGATCGCCGCCTTCGCACCCATGGTCCCAAATGTGATGATCTGTGCCACGTGCTCGGCACCGTACTTCCGGGCCACGTACTCGATGACCTCGTGGCGCCGGTCGTCAGCGAAGTCCATGTCGATGTCGGGCATCTCTCGGCGTTCCGGATTCAGGAAGCGCTCGAAAACGAGCCGGTTGGCCAGCGGATCGACATCGGTGATGCCGAGCGCGTACAAGACGATGCTCGCTGCCGCGCTGCCGCGTACGCCGTACAGAATCCCACGCTGTTTGGCGAACTCAGCGAAATCGCGCACGATCAGCATGTAGCTGGAAAAGCCGGTCTCCCGAATGACCTCGAGCTCGTATTCGAGCCGTCGGCGAATCTCCTCCGTGATCACCGGATACCGTCGCTGGATACCTTCCCAACATAGCTTCGCCAGGTATTCGTCGGCCGTCATCCCCTCGGGTATACCTGGATCAGGCAAGTGAAGCCGACCGAACTCCAGCTCGACTTGACAGCGCTCGGCGATGCGCACCGTATTCAGGAGCGCCTCCGGCACTTCATCGCCGAAGAGCTGCCACATCTCTTCCGCGCTCTTGAAGTACAGCTGATCCGATTGGACACGCATCCGCTTCGGATCGTGCAACGTCGAGTTGGTCTGAATGCAGATCAGTAGGTCCTGGATGCTGGCATCCGCCTGATCGAGATAGTGCACGTCATTGGTCACGACGAGAGGCAGACCGAGCTCGCGCGCAAGACGCACCAGTTCTGCGTTGACCCGCCGCTGCTCGGGAAGACCATGGTCCTGCAATTCGACATAGAAACGCTCAGGACCGAAGATGTCCCGCAAGCGGACCGCCCACTCGCATGCCGTCTCACGATCACCTTCCAAGAGCGGCTGGGCGAGCGGCCCCCCTAAGCATGCTGACGTCGCGATCAAGCCCTCGGCGTGTTCCGCCAGCATTGCCAGGTCGATGCGGGGCTTGTAATAGAAGCCCTCCA
>BEID01000124.1 GCA_002898975.1 bacterium HR27
GGTCGCCAGCATCGGGTCGACGATCACCACGTGCCGGAGCACGTCGAACCGCCCGGGAAGCTTCTTGTAGTAGATCGTCGAGCGCAGCGTCTCCTCGTCGCGCCGGGCACCGACGAGATAGATCGGCGCTGCCGGGATGAGCTGCCGCACCGGTGCGAGCATCCCGAGCCCTGCCCGCAGGATCGCCAGTACCGCCAGCCCGGCCCGGATCGCGCCACCATCGGCTTCCTCGCCGGTCGGCGAGGGGACGCGGAACGTCTCGAGCGGTTCGGCACGCAATGCCTCGTAGAGCAAAAAGCGTGTCAGCTCGTGGAGCACGCGCTCGAACTCGGCTGGTGGTGTGCGCTCGTCCCGGGCGACCGTCAGCAGGGCGGTTACCAGGGGATGGTCCAGAACGGTGAGGCGTGGTTGCCCGAGCACGTCCTCGCGCCTCGGCTGCGGCACGCCACGCATCGGCGTCGGGTGAACGAGCTGCTCAGCCATGCTGTACCCCCTCGTGCCCGCTGCTCCCCATCCATCGCCAGCCTGCACTGGCTGCTCTGCCCTCGTGTGCACTGGCCCGCAGTCGCCTCTTGGGGCTCGAGTATAACGCCAGCCGCCGACCAGGTGGCAGCCGGTCACCCTCCCCCGAAGCACCCGTCGGTGCGCTGCGAGCGTATGGGTCGACCGTCGCAGTGTTCCCGCCCCGTCGGGCAGTTTGCTCGTTCCGCCTGGCCAGTGGCTGGACAGCGTACCCTTCCCTCCGCTACGATCGCTGCCGAGGTTCGTCGCGCGAGCGAGGATCGAGGCAATGGCCGTCCGGCCGGTTCCACCGGTACCGTCGCCTGAACAGCCCGAACAGGTGGCCGATCGCGAGGAGACCGAACGGCTGCTCGCGGTCGTGGCCGAACGGGTCGACGAGCTCCGGAAGCAGCGGTTCGCCGGTGAGGATCCGGTCGTCGTCCCCAAGCCGGTACGGCGCATCAGCGAGGCACTGCGCGAAGGTGCCATCGTCGCGCTGGTCGCCGAGCGGCTCGGCGCGCTCCTCCGGTTCGACGAGAAGCTGCTGGCCCCGGCCGAGGATCTCGCCCGTGACGAACTGGCGAGCGCCTACCGTTTCCTCGCCGTCTGGGATCTCCGGGCAGCGGCCGATGCGCTCGAGCGAGCCGCTCGCCTGGCACGGTTTCCCGAAAACCAGCAGCGGGTAGCGCTCGGCTGGGCACTCCACCGGCTCGTCAGCGATCTGCTCCAGCTCGTCCCCGGTGAGGATGGTGACAGGAAGAAGCACCGGTCGCTCCCAGCTGTCCGGATCGTGCGCGACCTTCTCGTGACGCTCGACCAGCTTCCGTCAGCCGAACGCGACTTCTACGCAGCCGAAGCGGAACGGCTCGGGAATGCCTGGCGCGAGGCGGCCGAGGACGATCGCACCTGGTGCGTCTGGGCGCTCCTGCGGGCGCGTGTCGCCTTGATCCGGGGCGAAGGGACGGAGACGGTGCTCGCCTGGCTGCTCCGGCTGGCCAGCCGGGCCGGGCTCGACGCACCGGACGACGATCCGGACGGGCTGGGTACGCTCGTGCGCCGGGCGCGGGCTGTCTTCGCGCTGCTCGCTGGTACTGTCGAGGACGAGGAGCTCCGGCAGCTGGCGAGTGCAGCCTCGCCGCGCGACCTCTTCCGCGCGCTCGTCGCTGCGCTCACTGCCGCGTGGGGCGAGGACGCGCTCACCGCCACGCACCGCTTCGCGCTCGCGCTCTACGTGCCGGAAACGGCGTCTCCCAGGGAGGCCGCCGATGGCTGACGAGACGATCCGCCCGGTGGACGACCGGACGCTCGCAGCCTGGCGCACGCTCCAGACTGTGCCTGGCCAACCCCAGTGGCTCGATGTCCCTATCCTCGTCGAGCGGCTCGACGATGCCAGCGATCGCCGCAAGATCGTGCTGCGGGCGATGACCGAAGAGCAGCGCCCGCTCGGTCTCTGTGCTGTCTACAGCAACGAGTGGTATCCCGGCTGCACAGCGACCAACCCCTTCTCGCACTACTTCCCAGTGCTCTGGCATGTCCTCGAGGCCCGCCGGCTCCGCGGTATCACCGCACCGCTTCGCCTCCAGGTCCTCAAGGCGGTCTACGCGGTGTCCCGGAGCGGGTGGCGCCACGTGGTGTTGCTCAAGTTCATCGTCGCGCCCGAGTACACGGTGACCGGAAGTCTGGTCGAGCAGCTCTACAACTGTCCTCTCCAGGTCTTTTTCCAGCGGTTCTTCGGGCTGCCGCGCGACTACCGTGAGCGCACGTCGCAGCCGAGCGATGTCCGCGGCCGGGCGATCCACGCGGGTTACCGCCGTGCGCTCTCCGCGTACCTCGAGACGGGCGATGCGGAGCGTGCAGCCGATGCCTACCGCAGCGGCGTCTGGAACGAGTGGACGCGGTCGATACAGGTGCTGCTCTCCCTCAAGGAGACGCGGGATGGTGGTGTCCCGAAGGACGTGCGCACGTCGTTCGCTGCCGCCGGCACGATCGTGGAACAGATCACGAGCCTCGCCGCGACCGGTGAGCCGGCGGCCGAGCTCTACTTCGAGCGCCTCTTCTACTCCGCCACGCGGGGGCTCTCCGGTCGGGCCGATCGGGTCGAGGTGCCGCGCCAGCCGACCGCCCCGATCCGCGTGGCCGAGGTCAAGACGCGCGCTGGGTTCGGCGAGCGTGACCCGTTCACTGGCTCGAGCTTCCCGGGAGGCCTGCAGGCGCTCGCCTACCGGGAACTCCTGCAGAGCATCGGCTTCGCTGCGGTGGATGCGGTCGTCGAGCTGGTCGAGAACGAGCGCATCAGGCCCCTGCCGCTCGACCAGCATCCGATCGTCCAACGGCTTCGCCTCGACCTCACGCGTCGCGACGAGCGCGTCGTCGACCTCGTCGCTCAAGCCCGGAACGTCTTCTACTGCGTTGCCAGTGGCCTCTTCACTGGGTACGACCGCTACTGGCTCGATCAGGCAACGCAGAACTGGCGACTTCCAGCTGTGGTCGGCCAGTTCGATCTCCTGAGCGAGTCTCCGCCCTGCACGCCTTGTCCAGCCCGGACCCGCCAGGTGTGCCGGCAGAGCCGTGACCACGAGGGGCGGGCACTCGACGGCCTCTTCCGCTACGCACCGCCAGCACTCTTCTCCTACTGGGTCTGGTTCCACCGTCAGCTCAAGGCCGAGGAGCACGCCGAGCGTGAACGGCTCTTCCACCTCGTCCATACGCCACCGCTCGCGCTCGAGAACGAGGGGATCACGCTCTGCGACCTCCGCCTGGCCCACCAGGACGACCACTTCGTCACGCTCGAACGTCCCGGGCGCCGGCTGGATACGCGAATCCGCGAGGAAGACACCGTGCTGGTGACCCCACAGTGGCCGGACGGCGTCCTCGCGCGGATCCCGCGCCCCGGCGAGCTCTTTTCGGTCGAAGGGCGCGTCGTCGAGCTCGGCGAGTACCACATCGTGATCGAACTGCGCGACCGCGTCCCGCTGGCTCCAGCTGGACATGACCCGCTCTATCGCGTCGACCAGCTCACTGGCTTCGACATGCGGGCCTGGCAGCTCGAGGGGCTGGCCGATTTCTACGTTTCCTCGCTGGCGGCAGCACCGGCGCGCGGTCGCGCACTGCACTGGCGAGAACTCCCGACCCTGACCCAGACGATCCTCGGTCTCCGCCCGCCCCCTGTGCCCCGTACCGATGACCCGCTGCCCGCGTGGCTGGCCGGAGGACTGAACGCCTCGCAGCGCCGGGCGCTCGCTGCCGCGCTCGCGCTCCAGCCCGGCGAGCTCCTGCTCGTGCAGGGGCCGCCGGGTACCGGCAAGACGGCACTCATCGCGGCCATAGTGCGTGGTCTCCTCGCTCGGCAGCTGCTCGACCCGGTACGCCCACCCGAGCGGCGACCGGTGCTCGTTCTCACCAACACGCACCGTGCCGCGAACGAGGTAGTGCTCAAGATCGCCCAGTCGGCGCCCGAGGTGCTCCCCTTCCTCGTCCGCGTCGGCAGCGAGCGCGAGGATATGGAAGAGACGGTCGCGCGCCAGACGCTCCCAGCGCTCGCTGGCCTCTCGGCGCGCCAGCGCCGCGACCTGCCACCAGACGACGAAGCCGCGATCGAGGAGCTGCTGGCTTCCAGTCGCAAGGCGCAAGTCATCCGCGACCACGCAGCCGTGTTCGTCGCCACGCTCGGCTCGGCTGATGCAGTCGAACTGCGCGGCCTCACCTTCGAGACCGTCATCGTCGATGAGGCCGGCCAGGCGACCGAACCGGCCTGTCTCCAGGCGTTGCGCCGCCTTCCCTTCGGGTATCGCGGCCGCCTGGTCCTGGTCGGTGACGAGAACCAGTTGCCGCCGGTCGTCACCACGCTCGACCCGCCCCCCTACTGGCACGATCTTCAGCGACTCGGTATCCGCCCGAGCGATAGCCTGCGGACATCGCTGTTCGAGCGCCTGCACCGCCTCTTCCCGCAGGCCTGCGTGCGTCTGACCGAGCAATACCGGATGAACGAGCCGATCTGCACGCTGGTGAGCCACGTCTTCTACGAAGACGCGCTCCGTCCAGCTGATGAGCGGGTCGCCGAGCGGCGTCTCGCCCAGTGGCTAGCCGAACTGGGTGCCACGCCACCGCCCTGGCTCATCGGGCAGAGTCCGCCGGTGCTCTACCTCGATACCAGCGACGACCCGCTCGCGCGTGACAGCGGTGCCGTCTTCGCAGCCGAGGACGAGGGGCGGACCAACGAGCGTGAAGCCGAGCTCATCGCCCAGCTCCTGGCCGAGTTCGTGCGCGGCCTTCCCGAGCAGGTGCACGGGGAGGTAGTCGAGCAGATCGGCGTCATCTCGCCCTACCGGCGGCAGAACACGTTGCTCCGCCAGCGCCTGGCCCGGGCGCATCCGGCGCTCGCTGCGGTGCGCGTCGATACGGTCGATCGCTTCCAGGGTGGTGAGCGTGAGATCGTTGTGGTCAGCCTGGTCAACAGCAACACGGAAGGCGTGATCGGCCCGCTCCACGCCGAGTGGCGTCGTCTCAACGTCGCGCGCAGCCGAGCCCGTTCGCTCCTCGGCCTCGTCGGTGACCGGACGACGTTCACCGCGCCCGAGCGTACCCCGGAGGAAGCCGAAGCGCGCGAGCGCTTCCGTCGCGTCTTCGCGCGCCTGGACGAGCTGGCAACCCATGGCCAGGCGCGCATCGTCCCGACGCGCGCGTTGTATCGGACGGAGGCGAGCGATGCTCGCTGAGTCGCTCGCGCTTGACCCGCAGCGACTTGCTAAGCGGTTCGCTGCTTTTGCCCCGGGGACGATCCTCTGCGTGCACCAGGTAGAACTGGGGCAGCCCGGCGCGATTCCGAGCGGCGTCCTGCTCGTCCTCGGCCGGGTCGGTCTGCTCGTCGCGCTTCGGCAGCGGATCCCGTCCTGTGTCGAGCACGACTGCGCGCTCGTCGCGCGGTGCCCGTACGTCGCGGACTTCGCGCGCGAGGAGCGGTCGCGGAGCGAGCGAGCGAAAAGTGGTCGGAAATTCCGGGTCACCGAGGCGACG
>BEID01000125.1 GCA_002898975.1 bacterium HR27
CTCTCCGCACGTCTCGCCGAGGAACACGGTGGCGGAAAATTCCGCCTTCGGCACACGACTCCCCCGCTCCTGGTGCAGGGATTCGGCGATCTCGCTGCCGTCTCGCTCCTGGCGCTCGCGGGCATTTTGCTCACCGCGCAAGCATCGTTCCAGCTCGTCGCTCCTGTCACCGGTTTCATGATCGCTCTGCTGTTCGCGAGCGGTGTACGGAGCGAGCGGCTCGGCACCTTTCTCGCTGGTGTGCTCGAGCGTTCCCGCGCGACACGCCGTCTCGTTCCCGTCGAGCGTGATGCCCAACGAACGCTCCGAACCCTCTGCACCCCCCGGGCCCTCGTGCCAGGCATCGCCGCCAGCATCGTCTCCTCGCTGGTCACCGCCGCCATACTGGTCTTATTGGCCGAGGCACTGACGCTCCGCGGTCTACGCCCGCACGAAGCGGTGTATGTGCATGGTATGACGATGCTCGCACACTTTCTGGTACCCATTCCGAACGGCTTCGGCACCAACGAACTCAGCCTCATTGGTCTTCTGAACCTCATCGGCATCGGCTTCGGCCGGGCAACCGCCATCGCCGTCACCTATCGTGCACTCGGCTTGGGATTCCGCACCGTCGTCGGTATCGCGGTTCTCCTCGTCCGTTACCACTCTGTGCTCTTCGCCTTGCGACGGCCGCCCATGCCACAGCCACGACCGGCGCTTCAGCTCGAGCTGGCCAGCGACGGACGGGACTGAGCCCGGCCCGGCCAGCGGAACGTGCGAACGACGTGCTACGCTCGTTGCACGGCGCACGAGGAGTGGTCAGCTATGCGCCCCTTGATCGTCGTGCTGCACGAGCGGTCGGAGCAGGTGCTTGCGGGCGCTGCGCGGTTCTGGGATATCCCGAACGTGGGAGATCCCGCCGAACTCGTCGGTAACCTGTATCCGATCCTGACCGATGCCTGGCAACTCGCTCTCGGTATCGAACGCACCGGGCCTCTCGCGCAGGCGATCCTGACCGCGCTGGCACGTCACCGCACGCCGATGCGCCCCAGTGCTCTCGCCGAGGCAGCCGGTGCGGACGAATCGCTGGTCATCGCGACAGCGCGACAACTCTATGTGGCGGGGATTCTGGCCTCAGAAGCCTCCGAAGACAGCATACGGCTCTTCCTTCCGAACGAGTTGGTTCGCCTGGTGCTCCGTCTCGAACAGGAACGATCCGAGTCTCTTCCGCCCGATACGCCGCTCCCGATACTGCTCGACCGCCTCACTGATCACGAGCTCCTCGACCTTGCCGAACGATACGGAATGCAGATCATCCCCGCGGTTACCACGCGGGAGGAGGCCATCGACTTCCTGCTCAGGCGACTGGGCCGTGCGGACGCCCTGCGTGACGCGCGGGCGAAGCTGTCGCCAGCAGCCCAGGCATTTCTCGACTCTCTGCTTAAGGCGCAGCCCGTCCCGCTCCGGGATATCGTCGAACGCTCACGAGCGTCGTTTGCCGCTCTGCGGTCCACGATCAGCGAACTGGCTCGCTGGGGATGGGTGTGGCGTACCGGACTCGGCGACAGGCTGGCGATCTTCATACCGGTTGCCTTGACCGTCCCCCAACGCCAACGCGACCTACAGCCCACTGCCGAAGCGGTCGAGCCAATTCCGGCACCCTCGCCATCCGCGACACTCGCTGATCTGCTGATTCTCCTGGCACGCTCGCTCATGCACGAACCGAAAGCGAATCGGAGGGAGATCAGCGTCGTACCTCGGCCCAGCCCGACAGGATTGTGGTACTGGCTCGATCCGCTCGATCACCAGGCCTATATCGCGTTTCTCGAGCACTCCGCGCGCTCGCTCGGACTGCTTCGGGCGGATGGAACGGTGGATGCCTCACGGTTACGCGGCTGGCTGCAGTTGAGCTTCCCCGAGCAAGCGCGCCGTCTGCTTCGCGTCTGGCGCTCGACACCGGATACCGACGAGCGCGCCAGGCGGCATCGTATCCTCGAACGAGCCAAGATGCTCGCGACCGATAGCTGGTACGAGTGGTCGAGCATCGAGAGCGAACGGACACACGCCGGCGAGCGCACGGTCGAGCGACGAGCGCTCGAATTGGCCTGGCTCGGGGTCCTTTCGCTCGGCCGGATCGATGCTCAGACACTTGCCGTCCGGACGACTCCCTGGAGCAGGTGGATTCTCGGGCTGCATGACGATGCGCCACCGCTCCCATTCTCGCTGCATCTCCGGCTCGTCGACCAGCCCGAGATCACGCTCGAACGCCCTTCACCGCTCGCCGTGTGGTTCGCTGCCCGTCTCGGTCAGCCCCAGCAGGCCGGGCCCCGGATCGTCTGGCAGGTGACGGGGAACGAGATTGCACACTATCTCCTGCGCTCCGCGCAGCTGGAAGGTGCGCCGCCCGAACCGGAGAAGATCGGCCGTGCTATTCTCCGGTATTTCGAGCAAGCGACCGAACGCGACCTTCCGCCCAGTTGGCGCGAGAGCTTCCTCGGCCTCTTCACCCGGAATCACCCAGCGGTCGCCCAGCCTGCCATCACCCTAGCGTTCGTGAGCCCGATCGACCGTGATCGAGCGCGAGAGGCGTTGGAGGGTGCAGGCTGGACCGCCTTTCCGATCGGCGCTCGTGAACTCGTCATCACGCCGTGCGAGCCGCACCGGCGAGCGCAGCTCATCGCCACACTGCGCCGTACCGGGTTCATCGTCGAATGGGCCGCTGCGACGTCGGGACAGCGCAAGCACCGGACGAGCTCTGCACAGCAGCGGCCTCTCTAGTGTGTCCCTACTCCTGGTTCGTTCGTCGCTTGCGCAGCTCGTTCGGCACGGATGAACACCAGCGCCTGCGCGACTGCAGCAGCAGGATCGCTCGCGACGACATTAGCGAGCGTCCGCCCCTGCTCGTCGAAGGCGACACACGCGTACTCGCGACTCGTGAAGTCGAGGACGAACGACGTGCACTCGCGCGACAACTCGCTCAGCAGGCGTTCCAGCCGTGGGACGACGATAACGCCTTTCTCGACCCACACCGGCTCCATCACCAGCTGCGCTGACTCGGGTGATCCGCCCCGCGGAACGATCCAGTCACCCGGTTCTGCGCAGCGTTCGCTCACGAGCCAACGCGCGAAGCGCTGGCAGATCGAGACATAGACTTCACTCGGTCCTGACACCAAATCGCTCCCTTCGACGTACCCGACTGCACGACATCGTGCCCACTTCCCCTTGACACAGGATGCCGTGCCGAGCATCCTACGTGTGGTTGTGAAGGCGCTCACAGGAGGAGCGCCGCACGCCACCCGCCCGTGACGAGAGACCGAGGGGTGTCACGGTGCGACGGACGGGAAGGGATGGGCCGAGCTCCCCGCTCGGTTTGGTGGAGGAGTGGAGATGACACCGGCAATTGTCACCCCCGAGCAGTGGCAGCAGATCCACCAGGCACTGATCTGGTTCTGGGCATTCCTCGCCTGTGTCGTCGCCTTCGCTGCCAACATGCTGGTCGCGTACGCCATTATTCCGTCGCTCGTCTCGACGCGCGATCTTCCCGCGAAGATCAACGCGATTCGCCCGATTCTCTTCGCTCTGGCTGCCGTTTTCTTTCTCGCCGCTCTCTACGCCTTCGTCAACATCGTGAACGGTATCCAGGTGCTCTACGAGATCTGGCCGCGTCGCTGGATCTAAGTCCGGGCGTACTGAGCGTTCAGCGTGCGGGAGCAGGGAAAGGGAATGGAGTTCGGGGATGCGTTACGTGCGGCTCCTGGTGTTCGTGCTCGTTGTCCTCGTCATCATGGCCGTTCCACTCGCGCTCGTCTTGGCACGAAGCTATTTCCTGTCGCCGACTGCGCAACCGGTAAAGGCCCAGCCGATTCAGTTCCCACACCAGGTTCACGTGCAAGCGATCGGCCTCGACTGCACGTACTGTCACCGCAATGCGACCACCTCGGCACAAGCGACACTCCCGCCGATCGAACTCTGCATGCAGTGCCACAAGATCATCCCCTCGCAAGGGCGCCCCGAACTCGAAAAGCTCGTCTCCGCCTTCGAACAGAACCAGCCGATCCTCTGGAACAAGGTGCATCAAATTCCTGATCACACCCACTTCGTGCACTCCGTCCACCTGAGCTTCGGCTTCGAATGCTCGACCTGTCACGGCGACGTCGGCGCCATGGGCAAGCCGGGCGTCAAGCAGGTCCGTGACCTGCGGATGGGCGACTGCATCACCTGCCACCAGCAGAACGGGGCACGAACCGATTGCTCGGTTTGCCACTACTAGTCGGGTGTAACCCGCGAAGGGAAGTGTGGGGAGGCGCACGTTGGAGAAGGGCATGCGACGACGCGAGTTTCTCAAAGTTGCGGCGACCTCGGCGACGGGAGCCGTGCTCTTCGCAGGGTGCGGACGAATCGGTGACGGCGTCCCGGAGACCGAGTTCAAGATCGCGCAGCCGGTCTACACACCGAACGATTGGGTCTATGGTCGTGATGCCTGGTTCGCCACTGCTGCACCGCCGGAGCAAGGCGGGTACGGGCTGATCGTCCGCGTCTTCGAAGGTCGGGCCAAGAAGGTCGACGGGAACCCAGATTTTCCGGGCATTCTCGGTAAGAGCGATGCCCGCGCCCAGGCGCTGGTTCAGGAACTCTATCACCCGGACCGGATTCCGGGACCACAGCGGGCAGCTTCGCGTGGCAGCGGCCAGTTCCAGTCGATTTCCTGGGACAGTGCCCTCCAGGAGGTCGCGCAAATCCTGCAACAGAACGGCGGCGACCGTGCGATCTTGATTACCGGCCGTCCGTCGAGCTCGCAGGCGGCGCTCATCGCCGCCTTCCGCGAAGCAACCGGTATCCGCCATGCGATCCTCGAGCCGGACGAGTTCGTCGTGCTCCGGACAGCCGTGCAGCGCTTGTTCGGCACGAGCATGCTGCCGTATCCGGATCTCGCGAATGCGTCGTTCCTTCTGAACTTCAGTGCGGACTTCCTGCACGGTTGGATTGCCCCGGTCGCATTGGCGCGGGCTTACGGCGAATTTCGTCAGGGTCGACCGGGCAAGCGCGGACTCTACTATCATGTTGGCCCGCGCCTTTCGGCGACGGCAGCCAACGCCGACCGCTGGTTCTCCATCACACCAGGGACCGAAGGGTTGATCGCGCTCGCGATCGCCAACATCTTGCTGACCGAGGGGAGTATTCCGGCTGACGCGTTCCGTCCCTACCTCACGGCTCTCGGCATCGACGAGGCGCGTTTGACCAGCGAGTTCACACCCGAGCGGGCAGCTCAAGCGAGTGGGCTGACCGCCGAGCAGATCCGGGAAATCGCCCACGCGCTCGTTGAACACCGCCCGGCTGTTGTCATCGCGGGTACCAGCGCGGCCGCTGCCACGAACGGCTTCTTCAACCTGGTCGCGTGCTTCGGCCTCAACCTCGTCCTCGACAGCTTGAATCAACCGGGCGGCCTACTGTTCAATCCCGATCCACCGCTCCCCGAGCTGCGCATTCCCACCGATGCCATCCTGAGCGAGCAGCAGTGGGCCGATCTTTTC
>BEID01000126.1 GCA_002898975.1 bacterium HR27
CGGCACGTCTTGCGCTTGCGTGACCTCGCGGCCCGCTACGGTCGGCGCATCATGGTCTGGGCCGATATCCTGCTCCACTATCCCGAACTCGTCCGCGAGCTGCCCGACGACGTGCTCTTGCTCGACTGGCACTACGAGGCGCAGGAACGGTATCCCTCGACCGAGCTCCTCGGCTCGCTCGGCCGTACCTTCTGGGTCTGTCCTGGGACATCGAGCTGGAACACCCTCTTCCCCCGTATCGGGAACGCGCTCGCCAACATCCGGGGCCTCGTCCGCGACGGCCTTGCCCACGGTGCCTCCGGCATGCTCCTGACCGACTGGGGCGATTACGGACACTATCAGCCGCTTTCACTTTCCCTCTACCCTTATGCAGCGGGTGTCGCGGTCGCCTGGTCGGGGCCCGACGCCGCCCAGGAGGCGCTCGATCAGGCATTCGCTGTCCAGCTTTTGTCTGTCGCACCAGATGATCCGGCTGTCGCAGCGATCCACCGGCTCGGTCGTGCGGTCACCGCGCCGACGCTCGGCGCACCCAACCGGTCGAACAGCGCCCTTGCGCTTTTCGATGAACCGCTGGCTGGTCGGCTCATCGACATGGTCGACCCGGCGGCGCTCGAGGGACTCCGCACGGCAGCGCTGGAGGCACTCGCGACCTGGAGTCGCGTGCCGCGACCCGACGTCCGGCACGACTACACCTTCGTGGCCCGGCTCGTCCTCTTCGCTGCCGAAAAGCTGCGTGCGAGCCAGCGGATCCGACGGGAGTTCCGCGAACTCGCCGCTTCACGCGGGACTGACCGTGCTGTGGTGCTCGAGTCGCTCGACCGAGCGATTGCCGTACTCGGGGAGCAGCGGGCGCGTCTCGCTGCCCTGGTTCACGAGTTCGAGGCAGTGTGGCTCCGCCATGCCCGTCGCAGCGAGATCGGACAGACGCTCGACCGTTTCGCCGCGCTCGATGCCCGCTACGCCGCTGCGCTTGCCTGGTTGACCGAGCAGCGCCAGCGTGTCAGCTCGGGTGAGCCGTTCGATGCGGAACTCCACAGCTATGAGGCTGGGGACTACCGGGCCCTCTGGGAGGAGGGCCTGGCCGAGCTTCTCCGCCTCGTCGAACTGGTCGGGTTCGATGAATTGCCAGCGGACGTCCGCGGCTTCCTGACCCAGGCCGGTCTGGCTGCCGGAAGCGACGGGGGCTGAGGCTACGGTCCGCAGCGTTCTCCCGGCATGCCAGTACAGCGGGGCAGCTCCGGCCCTTCAAATCGGGCGAACGTTCTGCGATTATCGGGTCGGCAGAGGAACGGACTGGCGGAGCGCGCCGGACGCTCCGTGCTCGATCGGATCGGAAAGGAGTCCGACCATGCCCACCACGATTACCAGGATCGAGGTCTACGATGTCCGCTTCCCCACCTCGCTCACGCTGGCTGGTTCCGACGCCATGCATCCCGACCCCGACTACTCGGCGGCCTACGTCATCCTCCACACCGACACGCCGGGACTCGAGGGCCACGGCCTCACCTTCACCATCGGCCGTGGCAACGAGCTCTGCGTCGCGGCTGTCCACTCGCTCGAGCCGTTCGTCGTCGGTCAGCGTCTCGAAGAGATCGTCGCTGACTTCGGCCGCTACTGGGACCGGCTGACCAACGACGGGCAACTGCGCTGGGTCGGCCCCGAGAAAGGAGTGCTGCATCTGGCGACCGCTGCGGTCGTCAACGCGTTGTGGGACCTCTGGGCGCGTGCCGTCGGCAAGCCGGTCTGGAAGCTCCTGGCCGACCTCTCGCCCGAGGAGATCGTCCGGCTCGTCCCCTTCCGCCACATCATCGACGCGCTCACCCCGGACGGAGCGCTGGAACTCCTCCGCCAGCGAGCCCCGACGCGCGCCGAACGCGAGCAGGAACTCTACCGGTCCGGCTATCCCTGCTACACCACCTCGGCTGGCTGGCTCGGCTACAGCGACGAGCAGGTCGCGGCGCTGGCCCGCCAGGCGATCGCGCAGGGGTTCACGGCCATCAAGATGAAGGTCGGTCAGGATCTCGAGCACGACCGGGCTCGGGCCAGGCTGTTGCGGGACGTCATCGGTTCCGACCGCAAGCTGATGATGGATGCCAACCAGCGCTGGGACGTGCCGCAGGCCATCGCCTGGATGCGGGAACTGGCCGAGTTCGACCCCTGGTGGATCGAGGAACCGACCCATCCGGACGATGTCCTCGGGCACAAGGCGATCGCCGAGGCGATCGCGCCGATCGGCGTCGCCACCGGCGAGCACGTGGCCAACCGTGTGGTCTTCAAGCAACTCCTCGCCAGCGGTGCCATCCGCTTCTGCCAGATCGACGCGTGCCGGCTCGGTGGGGTCAACGAGGTACTCGCGGTGCTCCTCCTGGCGGCGAAGTTCGGGGTTCCGGTGTGTCCACACGCCGGTGGCGTGGGGTTGTGCGAGTACGTGCAGCACCTCTCGATGTTCGACTACATCGCGGTGAGCGGGACGATGGAGGACCGGATGATCGAGCACGTCGACCACCTGCACGAGCACTTCGTCGACCCGGTGCGGGTGCGGCAGGCGCGCTACCTGCCGCCGGAGCGGCCTGGCTACTCGATCGAGATGAAGCGCGAGTCGCTCGAGCAGTACCGGTACCCCGACGGGCCGGTCTGGCGGGACCTCCTCGCCCAGCGCGGCGGGGTGATGCGCTGAAGCGCGTGCCGGTGCGGCTGCTGTGTGCTGGAGCGGTGACGGGAGCAGTGGCGGCGCGCTACTGGTGCACAGGGCGCGTGGTGTGGTAACGGCAACGGACTGGCTGCTTGCGGTACCGGAGCGCGGCGCGTTTGGGCAGGCTAGTCTGCTCGTGCCGGGTTGCGGAGCGGTTTTCCGCGTCACGACGGCGAACCGAGACTATCGGGGGTGTGCGAGCCGAAAATCGGCGTCGTATCATCGTGTTATCCCCACGCACGTGGGGGTGTACCATACACAGCACGTTCCTCAAGTGGCTTGTCTTCGTTGTCCCCACGCACGTGGGGGTGTACCGGATGCGCGCGGCCTCGAATTCGCCGGGATCGCGTTGTCCCCACGCACGTGGGGGTGTACCGAACTGCCGTGGAGGAGGGGACTCCACGGCAGACGTTGTCCCCACGCACGTGGGGGTGTACCGAATGTATGCCGATGCCGATCGTGGCCGTCGGATGTTGTCCCCACGCACGTGGGGGTGTACCGCGGATCACCTGCCAGCGATCGGCGTCGTTTCCGTTGTCCCCACGCACGTGGGGGTGTACCGTGTGAACGAGCCGGCCGGGTGGGGGCGACCTCGTTGTCCCCACGCACGTGGGGGTGTACCGTACGGCCCCGGGTCAGTGTGACCATCGCTCCCGTTGTCCCCACGCACGTGGGGATGTACCGCGCTCGTGGCGCGTATGCTCTTTGGCGCTGCGTTGTCCCCACGCACGTGGGGGTGTACCGTTGCGTCCCGCGATGACCTCAGTGGCGTTGAAGTTGTCCCCACGCACGTGGGGGTGTACCGGCCTGGCGCAGTGCCGGGAAGGGCACACCGTAGTTGTCCCCACGCACGTGGGGGTGTACCGCCGTGGCCGAAACGCGTGCCGGGGACGAACGCGTTGTCCCCACGCACGTGGGGGTGTACCGAGCACGGCGTACGTACTAGACCGGCGGCGGTTGTTGTCCCCACGCACGTGGGGGTGTACCGTGCTCCTCGATATCGACACCCGGGCCACTCGCGTTGTCCCCACGCACGTGGGGGTGTACCAGGAAGAGCAAGAAATCCCCACGTGCCATCTGCGTTGTCCCCACGCACGTGGGGGTGTACCCTCGAGAAGGCCGAGACGAAGGCGATCGGGCGAGTTCGTTGTCCCCACGCACGTGGGGGTGTCCGGTTCACTCTGACATCGCTCATTGAGGTGTTATCGGGCTTGGCATCGTAGGCCTCCGCGAACATGCTACCGAATCTGCTGGCCCGTTGAAGACGTGTGGTAGACCACCAGGGGGTGACATACCGTGCGCAAAGCCCAGCGGATTCGCCACCTCGATCGGGATGTTCCCTGGGCGGTTGGCTGCGCCGGCCACCTGCAGCGCCTGGAGAGAGCCGACTCCAGCGGTACAGAGAAGCTCCGCACTCGGCCGCATCCGCAACCATCGCGGGCGAGACCAGCAGGCCGTTCGCTGCGAACTCTGCAAGATGCGTTCTCGTTACTTTGCCGGACGCGACTCTCTGCTAGCTTCGTGTCGCAGCTGAGCGAGCTTTCAGCCGATCGACTTTCCGATCCTGCCCGGGTCGAGAATCTCGATGACGATTCCGCACTTCCTTTCGCTAGCCCCGCAACTGCTGACGGCTCATCGTCCGGCCTGTGCCTCGCCCGTTCCCTCAGCACGGTTCTGCAGCTGTTGCACCGACTCTCTCGGCTGTCTCCGCGGCGCAGGCCAGCCAGCATCGTTCAGGATCGCAGGCCGAGGTAACCGAAGATGATTCCCGGAATCAAAACAGAGGTCGGTATCCAAAAGATCGGCGGAAGGTCAGCGAACCGAATGGCGATGCCAGCGTTCCAGTAGGGCTTGAAAACGAAAAACCAATAAGGGAGCACGATCAGCCCCGCCAGAACGAGGGTGACGAACGCCCACGCCTGGTGCTGGCGAAGGCCGAACCAGGCAAGAGCAACCATGAAGAGGCCGATGATGACAAGTGATCCACCCGCGTTGGTCAAGAGGAGCGTGCGGAACAGTGCCAGCTCCTCGTTCCTCGCGAGGAGCTCGGACGGCGTTGCTCCGAAGAGCTGGCTATCGGTTCGCTGCGAGATGAAGATGGCACTCCGTCCGAATTTCGAGTTGACGAAGATCGGCGTGAGTATCCCGATCACCAGATGGACACCTCCCGACACGAGAAAGCAGAGTACGCTCACGCCGAGTGGCGTTGCCCAGTGAAAGGTGGCTGCAGTCTGCGATTGCTCCATGATCGGCTCCTTTGCCGAGGGGTACCTCGTGCGGCGCTGCCGAACGCGTTTCTGGCCTGCAATGCACCCCCGTCCGAACGGCTGCCGCAGCTCCGCGCCTCAAGCGTCGGTTCCTGCCGAGGGCAGGCGCTGGCCGGTCAACCGGCCGAGCGGCCCCAGCACGGCGAACGTGAACCACTGGAGCCAGAATGGTGGCCGCGTGAGGCGCACGGTCGACCAGAACGTCTGTCCGAATACGCCGAGGAGCAGAACCGGTGGCATCCCACTCCGGCTCAATTGCCCGGCCTGGGCGAGTCCGAAGAGAGCCTCGAAGAACGCTTCGGTGTTCAGGGCCGGCTCGAATTCCTGCCGGTACTCGGCGGGCTCGCTGCCTTCGACCCAGAAGTGGTGCGGCGTGCCCGGCGGGATGCTGATGTCTTCGCCGGCAGCCACGATACGCTCCTGACCAGCGATGTGGAAGCGGAGCGCGCCGCGATGCACCGCGAACCGATTGGTCTGGTACGGGTGCACATGCTCGGGTTCGCGTTCCCCGCTGGTCGGGCTCATACACTCGAG
>BEID01000127.1 GCA_002898975.1 bacterium HR27
ACGTCCGATCCCGAGCGCGAGCAGCCCGAGCAGCGCACCGGGCGGATACACGACCACCAGCATGCCGAGGAACGGGCTCAATCCCCGACCGCCGCGGAAACCGAGCCAGAGCGACCAGTTGTGCCCGACCACCGCCGCCAGCCCACACGCCACAGCGAGGCCGGAGCTTCCGCCGAACTGGTGCGGGAGGTACGTCGCGACGCCACCTTTCGTGACGTCGACCAGTCCGACCGGCACGACGGCCCAGCGAGCGACCGCATAGTAGACGCCGGAACCGCTCACCGTCGGCGCCCGCTCGCGCAGATCGACACCGGCGAGGAGGTGCGCGGCGATCTGCGCAGTCGGCAAGGAACCGATGAGATAGGCGACCAAGAGCAGCATCACTCCGTCCATGCCTGCCCCTCCACGGCACTTTCGAGTATAGGACGAAAGGCGCGAGCCACCGCAGGACGGCTGGTACAATCGCCCTACACGGAGGCCGTCCCGAGCCGGCTCGCCAGCGGACGCGATGCCCAACGGTAGCGAACGCACCGACGTGGAGCGACGATCCCCGGTCTGGCGCGAGGAGTCCTTCCTCGCCGCACTCGAGGCGGCCGTGACTGCGCTCGGCGAGCACGCTGCCGCTCTCGATGCCCTCAATGTCTTCCCCGTCGCCGACCGCGACACCGGCACCAACCTGCTGCTGACCGCGCAGGCGGCCTGGCGCGGCGCACGGGCAGCAGCGGGGAGCGGCCTCCGCACGGTGGCCCGGGCCGCAGCAGACGCCGCCCTCCGTGCTGCCCACGGTAACTCCGGCGTCATCCTGAGCCAGTTCTTCCGCGCGCTCGCCGAGACCGTTGCCGACCGCGACGACCTCGACGCCGCGACGCTCGCCAGTGCCCTGGACCGAGCTGACCGGCTCGCCCGGCAAGCGTTGCTGCAGCCGGTGGAGGGCACGATGATTACCGTGCTGCGGGCTGCAGCCGAAGCCGCCCAGCCGGCTCTGGCCGAGGGAGCAACGCTCCCCGAACTCCTGCGACGGGTCAGCGACGCGGCGATCGAGGCAGTCGCGCGCACCCCGGAGTACTTGCCGATCCTACGAGAACGCGGCGTCGTCGATTCCGGTGCCCAAGGGCTCGCTCTGCTCCTCGACGCCTGGGCTGCCTTCGCCCGCGGTGTCCCACCGCAACTGCAACCTCCTCCGGTAACGTTGGCCGTGTCCGTACCGGATGGGCAGGGCGCCTGCGTCAACGTGCTCCTCGAAGTATCCGGCAGCGATACGGCACAGATCACCGAGGAACTCGCTCGCCTGGGTGAATCGGTCGAAGTCGTACGCGATACGCACCTGCTCCGCATTCACCTCCACGCGGAGAATCCGGAGCAGGCACTACGGACACTCCAGCGGTTCGGTCACCTGGTGTCTGTCGTCATCGACGATCTCAGTCTGTCCTCTCCACGTGTGCAGTTGAGCGAACCGCGCGCGCACGCCCTGCTCGTTCTGTCCCCGGCCCCGCGCATCGTGACGTTCGCCCATCGCCTCGGTGTCCTCGCGGTGGCCACCGGTCGCGAGGCGGCAGCCCTCGACACGCTGGCCCAAGAGATCGCTGCGCTCCCGGTCGAGCGGCTGACGATTCTCCCGGGAAGTCCGGAAGACTGGCAACGAGCATGTGAACTCGCCCGGCAAGTGGAACATCCGCGCCTCGAGGTACTGCCGCTCCAGTCGCTGGCCGCCCAGCTGGTCGTCTTGCTCCTGAGCCAGGTAGACGAAGAACCGGAGCCTGCGACCGACACGGTCCAGGAGGTCATCGGCCGCTTGCGGACCGCCGACATCGTCCGCGAGCAGGCTCTCTGGCAGGCAATCCGCCTCGATGCTGCGAGCGAACGCGTGCGCGGCGAAGAACTCGTCGACGTGCTGCTACGCGCGCTGGATGCGCTCGGAGCTGAAGCGGCGGAGTCGTGCACCATCGTCGTCGGCGAGGCTATCCCGCTCGTCGCACTGCTGCGCGAGGCGATCACTGCCCGTTGGCCGCATCTGACCGTCGAGTGGTTCTGGGGACACCAACCAGCACCGGCACTGTCGCTGGCACTCGAGTGAACACTTGTGCCCAGAGCTGCCTCCCTCGCGCGACCACGCGCGCTGGCGCCAGTCAGCTGGTCAGCAGACCGACCGCAGACGAGCGCCTCGCTCGGACTCGGGCAACGCGACACGCGAGCACCGAGCCGCACGAACGGTGCGCACGCTCGAACCGATGTCCCGTTCTCTACGGGCACAGCACAGGTCGGGTACTCCAGTACGCTCTCGGGGCGGCCGCTGGCTGTTGACAGGACACCCCGGGGCTGTTAACCTAGAAGCGGTTCACAGACGACCGGACCCTCTGACGAACGTGTCACATGAAGGGATGCGGGAGGAAGGAGCGGGACGGCCCAGATGGTCTCGACTGCAGTTCCGCGTGTGGCTGCTCACCGCCGGGTCGCGAGACGGATCAGTTGGGAATTCTGGTTACTCCTTCCAGCCACGGTCTACATCTTCCTCTTGATCGGTTTCCCCCTGCTGCTGTCGATCTACTACAGCCTCAGCCATATCTCAGTCGGCCGACGCGATTACTCCTTCGCTGGCCTCAGCAATTTCCGTGCCATCTTGAGCGACCAGGTGTTCCAACACGCCTTGCGGAACACGGTTCTCATCACCGTCGTCGTGCTGGTCGCCGTCCTGGTCCTCTCGACAATCCTCGCGACTGCTCTCGCTGAACGCTTCCCGGGCAAGCCCGCGGTTCGCTACTTGCTGCTGCTTCCCTGGGCATCGCCGGTCGTGATGAGCACGATCGCCTGGAAGTGGATCTTCGATTCGCAGTATTCGGTGATCAATTGGGTCGCGCGTCGTCTCCACATCATCGGCCCCTACGAATTTCCGCAGTGGCTCGGAGTCCCGCATCTGGCTCTCATCTCGATCATCATCGTGCAAGTGTGGCGGATTCTTCCCTTCGCGACAGTCATCACGCTGGCCGGCATGAGTGCCGTGCCCCGCGAGCTGATCGAGGCGGCACTGGTCGACGGTGCCGGGTTCTTCACCCGGCTTTTCCGCATCACCTTACCCCTCGTGCGACCGATTCTGGGCGTGGCGATCCTCTTCACCGCGCTCTTCACCTTCACTGACATGGCCGTGGTCTGGATCTTGACGCGCGGTGGCCCATACAACACGAGCCACGTCCTGTCCAGCTGGGCCTTTCAGGTCGGTATCGTCGCCGGCGACCTGGCGCAGGGTGCCGCCATCGCGCTCTTCATGCTCCCGGTACTCGCCCTGGTCGCGATCTGGGTCCTCCGTCTCTCGCATCGGGAGGTGACCGAGTGACCGCGATGCCCGATACGCGCCGGCTCTTGCTGCGTGCGTTGCTCGTCGCTGTGCTAGCAATCTTCCTCGCCCAGGCACTCTTTCCCTTCGCCTGGATGGCCATTACTGCCTTCAAGCGCGACAGCGATCTCTACAACCCGACGAACAATCCGTTCCTCTTCAACGAGCCACCGACGCTCGCGCACTTTCGTCTCCTGTTCACTGAAACGAAGTTCCCGCGCTGGGTGGTGAACACGGCCTGGGTCGGCCTCGCGACGGTTCTCATCACGCTCGTCCTCTCGCTGCCGGCTGGCTATGCATTGGCACGACTGCGTGGCCGACTCGGGCAGAATCTCGGCATCGCCGTGTTCCTGACGTATCTGATCCCACCGACGCTCCTCTTCCTCCCACTCTCCCAGATCGTGAGCGGTGTCGGTCTCCAGGACAATACGTGGTCACTCGTTCTCACCTACCCAAGCCTGGCCGTCCCGTTCGTCTCCTGGCTGCTCATGGGCTTTTTCCGCTCACTCCCACAAGAGCTCGAGGAAGCAGCACTGGTCGACGGTGCGACGCGATTCACTGCCTTCTGGCGGGTCCTGCTACCGCTCGCTGTGCCGGGAATCCTGACGGCCGTTATCTTCACCTTCACGCTGGCGGTGAACGAGTTCATCTACGCGCTGACCTTCGTCTCCATCTCCGATCTCAAGACCGTGAGCGTCGGTGTCCCGACGGACCTGATCCGTGGTGACGTCTTCTTCTGGGGTGCGATCATGGCTTCGGCACTCGTGGTGAGCCTGCCGGTTACCTTGCTCTACAACGCGTTCCTCGACCGGTTCGTCGAGGGTTTGACTGCCGGCGCCCTCCGCTGAAGGGCAGACGGCGACGAGGTTCGGCTGAGGGTTCGGTGTTCGTGTGACGTGAGGAGGTCGGAGCGATGCGCCGCTTCACCCGTCGCCAGCTACTCGCCGTTCTGAGCAGCAGCGCTGCGGCTGGGCTACTGGCCAGCTGCGCCGGTCAGGCAACACCGACGCCAGCTCCCGCCGGCGGAGGAGCAACCCCGACGAAGCCGCCGGCAAGCAGCCCCACGGCGGCAGCTGCAGCCACCCCGACTGCCCGCGCCGCATCGCCAACTGTTGCGGCCACACCCACGCGCTCGGGTCCGGTCACGCTCAAGATCCTCCAGTGGAGCCACTTCGTACCCGACTACGACAAGTGGTTCGATCAGTGGGTACAGGAATGGGGTGCGAAGAACAACGTCCAGGTGGTCTCCGACCATATCAATTACGCCGATATCCCGGCCCGCGCCGCAGCGGAAGTCTCTGCCCAAAGCGGTCACGACTTGTTCGCCTTCGGGTTCCCACCGTCACAGTACGAGACCGAGGTCGTCCCCTTGAACGACCTCATCGCTGATCTCAAGAAACAGTATGGCGACTACTATCCGCTCCTCGAGCGGTCTTGCTATAATCCCAAGACCGACGTCTGGTACAGCTTCATGGACTTCTGGGCTGCTGACCCCATCCTCTATCGCAAAGACCTCTTCGATCAGGTTGGAAAGACTCCTGATACCTGGCAAGACATCCTCGAGGCAGGCCGGCAACTCAAGCAGATGGGTAACCCCATCGGCATCGGCTTCTCACCGGAGATCGACACCGGCATGGCGATGCGTACGATCATGTGGGGCTTCGGTACCTCGATTCAGGACGCGAACGGAAACGTGGTGATGAACAAGTCGGAGACCCTCGAGGCACTGCAATTCGCGAAGCAACTCTTCCAGGAAGCGGAGACTGAGGAAGTACTCGCTTGGGATGCTTCGTCGAATAATCGTTTGCTCGTTTCCGGTCGCGGTGCACTCATCCTGAATGCCATTTCTGCCGCCCGGACTGCCGAGTCGACATACCCGGATCTCGCCCCCAAGATCGCGATTGCCAAGACTGCTGCCGGCCCACGTGACCGTAAAGGCAGTGCCCATTGGTACAACTGTTTCGTGATCTGGAAGTTCTCGCCGAATGTCGACGTCGCCAAGCAGTTCCTCAAGGACCTCGTGGCTGCCTATACCGATGCCTTCAAGGCTTCCAAGTTCTACAACATTCCATCCTTCCCGAAGGCCGTTCCGGACTGGCAGCAGCTCGTCCAGAACGACCCCAAAGCGAATCCGCCGGA
>BEID01000128.1 GCA_002898975.1 bacterium HR27
AGTGTTCCCGCTGCGTCGGGAAACTGATTCTCGTCTCGAGCCACGCTCTTCGGAAACGAAAGGAGGGGGTATGCGGAGACACTGGTGCCTCGCTCTCGTCGCCGCTCTGCTGCTCTCGGTCGCCGTGCCCGCGACGGGCGTTTCCGGAGCGGAGTTCGCTCGGTACGAGTTCCAGCGCACCTGGGAGCGGACGGACCTGCCCGTGCAACTCGGCCGAGCAGCTCGCACCTGGATGTGGGGTCCTGGACCGATCACACCGGAGGTCTGGGAGCGCTATGCGGAGGCCGAAGGGGGAGCGCGAGTGGTCCAGTACTTCGATAAAACCCGCATGGAACTGAACGAAGGCGAACCGTACGATTCGCCGTGGCGGGTGACGAATGGTCTGCTGGCCAAAGAGCTGGTCACTGGGCAACGGCAATACGGTCACGCAACGTTCGTCGACTACGGTCCGGCGGAGATCAACGTCGCGGGTGACCCGGACGATACGGTGGGCCCGACCTACGCGACGTTCCGCGAACTCCTGCAGGCACCACCTGTACCGGTCGGCCAGGTGATCACCGCGACGCTGGATCGAAGCGGGACGGTCGGGAACGATCCGAGCTTGGCACAGTACGGGGTTACCGCGGCCGTCTTCGTACCGGAGACCAACCACACGGTCGCTTCCCCGTTCTGGGCGTTCATGAACGCGAGCGGTCCGATCGCTGAGGCTGGATTCATCCGCGAGGGGCCGCTTTTCCCCAATCCGTTCTATGCGACCGGTTTTCCGATCACCGAAGCGTACTGGACAATGGTCCGTGTCGGTGGTGTACCGAAGCGCGTGCTCGTGCAAGTGTTCGAGCGTCGCG
Organism: bacterium HR27; assembly: GCA_002898975.1. Taxonomy (GTDB): domain Bacteria; phylum Chloroflexota; class Chloroflexia; order Thermomicrobiales; family Thermomicrobiaceae; genus Thermomicrobium. The sequence goes on from BEID01000128.1 coordinate 846, forward strand.
TCCTCACGTACACGCCGGACAATCCACCGGGCTGGCAGGTCGAGGCCGGCAACGTGGGCCAGCACTACTATCGGTGGCGCTACGAGCTGGCACCGGATCGAGGAAGCCGGAACAACCCGATCCCGCGCGGTGAAGTGGCCATGCTCTACGGTGACTGGGAGGTGCGTGTCGTCGGTGTGATACCGAACGCGACGGAACTCGTGTTGCGTGAGAATATGTTCAACGATCCGCCGAAGCCAGGTTACCAGTTCTTCATCGCAACGATCGAAGCGACCTATCGCGGGCCCGGTTCGGCACGTTTCGACGGGAGCTTCCGGCTGCGAGCGGTCGGTCCGGCCAACGTCTCGTACAGCACGTTCGAGGACAGCTGTGGGGTGATTCCGGACGAGATCAGCGACCGCGAAGTTTTCAGCGGCGGGATGATCCGTGGCAATGTCTGCTGGCAAGTACTCTCGTCCGATGCCGAGAACCTGCTGATGTACGACGATCCTTTCCTGGCCGACCGCTACGTGACGACCTTCTTCCGGTTGACGCCGTGACACGACGAATCGAAACGGCTCGGCAGCACGGCGCAGTTGGCTTCGTGCTGCCGAGCGTCGGTCCGAAGAGACGCGGGTGCTGGAGGCAGTAGACCGGTGCCGTTAGGGCTCCGGCCTAGTCTCGAGGCCAGCGACCAACCTTTCGAGTACGGTCACCGTTGCCGTTATGAGCAAGGGGGTGACGACGCGTTCGCGAGAGGAGTGCCCCCAGGAGCAATGTGGGATCTCACGAGAGAGGAGTCAGGAGGGCGGGTATGGCAGTCCGGTACTGTCCGCACTGTGGCGAGCCTGTCGCCTACGCGGGGGCGGGCTACTGCGCGTACTGCGGCGAACGTCTGGAGATCGGTCGAGCGGGAACCGGCAACGGGGCCGGTAGCGGAGCGTGGGCAAGTGCAGCGCACGCGAGCGAGACACACCCGTATCGCCGGCCGCTCTGGCTAGTCGTTGGCCTGACGATCGCGACCTTCGGCTTGTACTGGTATTACTGGATCGGCAAGAGCTGGGCCGAGATGAAACGCGAGGTGCGTGACCCTGGCATGGATCCGATCGGGCACGCGCTGGCGATGCTGGTGCCGATCTATGGCTGGTTTCGGCTGCACGCGCACTTCCGGATTCTCAACGAGCTGCTCGAGCGAGTCGGCTCGCCACGGCGCGTCGAGCCGTCTCTGGCCGTCATCTGGGCGATTGTCGCCGCCCTCGTGAATCGGGGCGCGATCCGCCTGTGGAATCTCATCGATTTCACCCCGGATGACATCGTGTTCGCGCTCATGGTTGATTGGTTGGGCACGTTACTCCTCGTCGGCTTCGTTGCCTACGGGCAGCAGGCGTTGAACGAGTACTGGGACACGGTCGAACATCGGCCTTTGCGCTATCGAGTCAGCGTGTGGCAGTGGATCCTACTCGCCATCGGTGGCTTCTCCTTCGTCTACGGGCTCCTCACCGATCTCGGGGTAATGGCGGCGAGCTTCATCCTGGCCTCGTACTGACGGCGTCGGAGCATGCGCACGTCGAGGTGATGAGCGGAGTGCAGAGGAGTCGCTGCCTGTTGCCGAAACTGCCATAGAGCGACGTTTCCTCGATAGCTGGTAGTCGTGGTAAGGTAAGCGTATCTCGTTTGCGTCCGAGAGCCGGGTCACGTGACAGAGGAGCGAAGGCGAAGCCGATGACCACTTACCGGGCGGTGCTCGAACCGGTGCTTTCCCCCGCAGCGCTTGCGGTACTCGATCGCCTGACGCCGGTCATCTGTGCCTTGTATCAGCTCGAGATGCTCCTGGACACCGCGGTGCCGGCCGAGGATCACGCACGCTTGCGCGATCGCCTCGTGAGTCGCCTCGAGCGGATCGTCGCTATCCTGCCGGCTGATGTCTCGCCGACGGCCAACGAGATTTTCACGGCGGTCGAAGTCCTCGTGATGGACGTCTTGGGACGAGAACTCCGGATCGGCGAAGAAATTGCCCGACTCGAGACACTCACCGAGGTGTTCCGCAGCGATCCATACCTGTACCAACTGGTGCGCGGTCAGGCGAACTGAGCGTGCCGACTCGCTGTGCGGGGGCAGGCTCTCTGCATCGAGGTCGCTGTCGCGCTCCGATGCGTCAGTCCGGCGGAAAACGCAGTGTGGTGGTGCGGTGGACCGGTCCGATCTCGGTCGCGGGGAAGATGGCGCGAGCGAGCGGGAGCCAGGCCGCTGGGTCGGTGAGCGACGGACTGAAATGCGTCAGTCAGAGTTGCTGCACCTGTGCGGCACGGGCGAGTTCCGCCGCTTCATGGAACAGCATGTGTCCCCGCTCGATCGCTCGCGGCAGCATGGCGGGGTCGCCGTACATACCCTCGCAGATCAGGAGGTCGGCATCCTTGACGAACGCGGGGAGCTCGGGCGTCGGGCGTGTGTCGGTGACGAAAGCGAGCGTGATGCCACGGCGGGGAGGTCCGAGCACCTCTTCGGGAGAAACAATACGGCCACCCACCTCCACTGGCTCGCCACGCTGGAGTTGGCGCCAGAACTGTACGGGAATGCCGAGCGCCCGAGCACGCTCGGGGAGGAAGCGACGGCCGCGAGGCCGATGGAGCGTGTAGGCCAGGCAGGGAACACGGTGCGCGACCGGCAAGGTCCGCACGAGCAATCCCCCGGGGAGCTGCAACTCGCTCGTGCCTTCGAGCTCGAGCACCTCGAGAGCGAACGGCAGGACCGGTACGATCGAGCGCAGCGCGTGCACGACGCGAGACGTGCCATGCGGGCCCACGATGCGGACCGGTTCCTCGCGTTCGGCGAAGGCCAGCGAAAAGAGGATGCCCGGCAACCCGGCCACGTGGTCGGCGTGGAGGTGCGTGAGGAGAATCGTATCGAGATCGCGGAAGCTCCAGCCGGTGTAGCGCCAGGAGATCTGGGTACCTTCGCCGCAGTCGATGAGCACCGTGTGCCCCTCGCAACGGACGAGCAGCGCCGAGAGCCAGCGCTCCGGGAGCGGCATCATTCCACCGGTTCCGAGAAGACACACGTCGATCATGCTTCCGCGCTCGTCCAGTTGCCGCACCGGAGGTGAATCCTACCACGTTGGAGACGAGCCACCGGCGTGCTAGCATGCCGCTGGGACGGTTCAGGGCTGGAGGCGAACGATGGCGGACTTCGTGCTTGGTCGACCAACGACGCTGGCGACGGAGGGGATGATCGCCACGCCGCATTACCTGGCGACGTTGGCAGGCTTGCGCGTCCTCCAGGACGGTGGGAACGCCGTGGATGCGGCGATCGCCGCCAACGCGGTGTTGGCGGTCGTCTACCCGCACATGTGCGGCATCGGTGGTGATGCCTTCTTTCTGATCTGGGAGCCACGCGAGCGACAACTCCTCGCGCTCAACGGCAGTGGCCGAGCACCCCAGGCGCTTTCCGCCGAAACGCTGCGATCCCGCGGTTTCCGGCTAGTTCCACCGAAGGGACCCTGGGGTGTGACGGTGCCTGGTGCGGTCGATGCCTGGGTGACCGTGCTCGAGCGCTGTGGCACGCGGCCGCTCGACGAGCTCCTGCAGCCAGCGATCGGCTATGCCGAGCGTGGCTTTCCGGTGAGTCGGCAGCTCGCGGCAGCGATCGCGCAGGAGGAGCAGGTGTTCCGCGGCCAACCGGCAGCCGTTGCCCAGTTTCTCCCCGAGGGTCGGCCACCCCAGCCGGGTACCATCCTGCGCCAACCCGCGCTGGCGGAGACGCTCCGCCTCATCGCCGAGCGTGGCCCGGAGGCCTTCTACCGTGGCCCGATCGCCGAGGAAATCGCAGCAGTCATCCAAGCGCACGGCGGCGCCATGACCGTCGATGATCTGGTGGCGCATCGGTCGGACTGGGTCGAGCCGCTCCGGACGACGTATCGTGGCGTCGAGGTCGTGGAACTGCCGCCGAATACGCAGGGTGTGACTGCTCTCGAGCTGTTCAATATCGTGGAAGGCTTTCCTGTCGCAGAACTCGGCTGGGGAACGCCGGATCTCTTGCACCGCTTTCTCGAAGCCAAGAAGCTGGCCTTTGCCGACCGTGATCGCTATCTCGGTGATCCCGCCTTCGTCACGGTGCCGGTCAAGCGGTTGCTCGACAAGGGGTATGCGGCTGCCTTGCGCGCACGGATCGATCCGGAGCGTGCGGCGATCCCCCCGGCGCCGAACTGGGACAGCGACACGATCGCGCTGTGCGTGGTCGACCGGGAGGGTCGGGCCGTCTCGCTGATCCAGAGTCTTTATAACTCTTTCGGTAGTGGACTCGTCGCTGCTGGTATGGTCTTGCACAACCGCGGTGCGTGCTTCGTCCTCGACGAGCGTTCACCGAACGTCCTCGAGCCTGGCAAGCGACCGTTGCATACCCTCATCCCCGCGATGGTGCTGCGCGGTGGTCGTCCGTGGGCAGTGTTCGGCACCATGGGTGGGCACGGTCAACCGGTCATCCAACTGCAACTGGTGACCGGTAGCGTCGACTTCGGTTTCGAACCGCAGGAGGCGATCGAAGCAGCCCGTTGGGTGTCGCGGCACGAGCCAGGAGAGGGACATGAGACGGTGTATCTCGAGCCGGTGCTCTTCGAGCGAGCCGGTGCGGAA
>BEID01000129.1 GCA_002898975.1 bacterium HR27
AACCCCGCGGTCGCACGCCGGCTCCTGGAGGAAGCCCTCCAGCAACCGGTCGAGTGATCCCGCTCGCCCCCGTGGTCGGCGGTGAGCGAGCTGCTGCACGTACTCGCGATCAGTCGAGTACGGTGAGACGAGTAGTACGATCGACCGTGGGGGCGAAACATGGCCATCGCAGTTCCCGAGCAGAGTCTCTTCGCAATCGCTGTCGAGCAGTTCGACCAGGTGGCCGACCTCATCGGCCTGGAGGACGAACTGCAACAAATTCTCCGAACCTGCAAGCGCGAATTGATCGTTCATTTCCCGGTGGAAATGGACGACGGGTCGATTAAAGTCTTCACGGGGTACCGGGTCCACCACAACGTCGCCGCCGGGCCGGCCAAAGGCGGTATCCGCTATCACCCCAATGTCACCCTGGACGAGGTCAAAGCACTGGCGATGTGGATGACCTGGAAATGCGCCATCATGGGCTTGCCGTTCGGCGGCGCCAAGGGTGGCGTGCGCGTCGATCCGAAGATGCTTTCACCGGGGGAACTTCAGAACCTTACCCGGCGCTACGCGACGGAGATTTCGCTGCTCCTGGGGCCAGATCAAGATATCCCCGCGCCGGATGTCAACACCAACCCGCAGATCATGGCCTGGATTCTCGACACCTACAGCATGCACCGGAATGCAGGCGTCACCGTTCCAGCGGTCGTGACCGGGAAACCGCTCCTCCTCGGCGGCTCAGCCGGACGCCTGGAGGCGACCGGTCGCGGTGTCGTCTATGCCATCGAAGAAGCCGCCAGGACCTATGGCATCGACCTGACACAGGCGCGGGTGGTCGTCCAGGGTTTCGGCAACGTCGGTTCGATCGCCGCTCTGCTCCTCGCCGAGCTGGGTAGCCGTATCGTCGCGGTCTCCGATTCGCGCGGCGGGATCTACAACCCCAACGGACTCGACGTACGGGCAGTGCTCGACTTCAAGCACCGAACCGGGACAGTGGTCGGCTTCCCGGAAGCTGAACCGGTGACGAACGAGGAACTGCTCGAGCTCCCTTGCGACATCCTGATCCCAGCAGCGCTCGAGGAGCAGATCACCGAGGCGAACGCCGGTCGGATTCGGGCACGGCTCATCGCCGAAGCTGCCAACGGTCCGACGACACCCGAGGCAGACCGCATCCTCGCTGACCGTGGCGTGATCGTGCTGCCGGATATTTACGCCAACGCCGGTGGTGTCACGGTGTCGTACTTCGAGTGGGTGCAGGGACTCCAGCAATTCTACTGGACCGAGGAGGAAGTCAATACGCGCCTGCGCACTATCATGACCCGCGCCTTCCAGGCCATCCAGGCGACAGCCGAGCGGTATCGCGTACCACTGCGAATGGCTGCGCTCGCGCTCGCCGTTCAGCGTGTCGCCGAGATCACGCGTCTCCGCGGCATCTACCCGTGAGCGAGGTCTCGCACGGAGAGCGGCCGGGTGATACCCCGGACCGCTCTCCATCGTCTTCGTCTCATCTCTCATTCTCCGCAGGGCAACCCGGCATCAGCGCGATCTTGGATCGTCCCGCGGTCAGCTGCTCGCTGCGCCTTCGCTGCGGATGAGCCAGCGCGTGGCAGCATCCTCCCAACCGCTCTCCCTGCCGTCCTGGACGATAAGCACTGCCTCGTTACCAGCCAGCTCCCCGGCCCCTTCCGTGAGACGTTCTCCCGCGACCGCGGGAAGCACGCGTGCGTGCACACGGCGCAAGATTGCGGCACGACGCAAAGCCCGCTCCACGTCATACCGGTCGATCACGGAGGAGACTTCGATTGCGATCCACACCTCGCCGAGCTCAGGCATGCTCCGCGGTACACCGCGTACGAGGAGATCGATCGCGAACGCCTCTTCCGCTTCCCGCTCGGTCAAGAGCTCGACGAGCTGGTCGCTCACGTCGCCCGCCGTACCCGGGCGAACGCGCCGCAGAAACCGACCGAAGATCGCACCGGCACGCTGGTGGTAGCGCAGTTCGAGCGTGATGCCGACGTACTCGTCCAGGCGACTCCGTACGAAACGAAGTTCCTGCGTCAGTTCCGCAATCTGCGCCTCGACCCGTTCCATCCGCTGCGTCAAGGCTTCGATCTGGGCCTCGACCCGCTCCATCCGCTGGGTGAGCGCCTCGATCTGCGCCTCGACCCGTTCCATCCGGACCGTTAAAGCCTCGATCTGGGCTTCCACCCGCTCCATCCGGGCAGTGAGCGCTTCAATCTGCGCCTCGACCCGCTCCATCCGCTGGGTGAGCGCTTCGATCTGCGCCTCGACCCGTTCCATGCGGACCGTGAGATCATCGATCCGCTGCGTCAAAGCTTCGATCTGCGCCTCCACCCGGTCCATCCGTGCGGTGAGCGCTTCAATCTGGCTCTCGACTCGATCCATCCGCTGGGTCAAGGCCTCGATCTGCGCTTCCACACGGGTCGCCAGAGCGTCGATACGCTGGCCGAGCCGCTCGATCTGTTCGTCGATCCTGCGCTGCCGAGCAGCAGCGGCCTGCCGCTCCTCTTCCAGCGTCCGGATCAGCCGCTCGAGCGCGTCCTCGATCCGACGCACCGTCGGGGGCAGATGCAGGAACTCCTCGCCGAGCAGCACCTCGAGTAACTCGCGGCGAAACGCCTCATCCTCCCGGATCCGCCGGATGAGCTCGTCCGAAAGTCGATCCGCAGCCACGCATATCCCTCCTCGCCGCGGCCAGTCTAGCGCCTGCCAGTGACGAACGAATTGTCGCCCGAGCTTAACAGACTACTCGTTTCGCACACAAGGCTGTCCTGTGATCGGTCTGTGCTTGTGCCCGGCAATGCCCGCGTGGGGATAGGTTCACGCGGTCGCTGGAGCGCAGAGCAACTCCCGCAACTCGGCCTCACGCTGCTGTTTGGTGACGATGATCAACTCGTCACCCGGCTCGATGACGGTCTGCCCGCTGGGGATGATCACTTCTCCACGGCGCAGAATGGCGGTGATGATCGCCTCCGGCGGCAACGGTAGCTGCCAGATCGGCTGATGGACGACTGGCGATTGTTCGGCAACCTTCGCCTCGACGATCGCCAGATCGGCATGCCGCAGAGCCAACAAGTGAACGAAGGGGCGCTCCGGTATCTGCTGCTCGATCAGGCTGAGGATCACGTTCGTCTGGCTTACCGTCACGTCGATACCGAGTCGGCGGAAGAGCTCCTCGTTCTTCGGGTTATTGACGCGTGCGATCGTCCGACGCACCCCGAAGCGCTCGCGCGCCACCTGACAGATAACTAGGTTGTCCTCATCGTCTCCCGTGACGGCGATGACGACATCGGCCCGCCCGGCACCGGCCGCTGCGAGTGTCGCGACTTCCGCTCCATCACCCTGCATCACGATCGCGCCGAAGCGATCTCGATAGAGCTGTACTTTCACGGGGTTCTTTTCGATGAGGAAGACCTCGTACCCCTCGTTCACCAGCGTCTTCGTCAGATAGTAGCCGACCTTTCCGCCGCCAACGACGATGATGTACATGGAACTCGCCTCCGCTGTGGCTGCTCGTCCCGCTCAGCGCGATTCCCCGCTCGCCACATGGTTCCGCACCGCCTCCTCGATCATCTCCGACACCGTACGCGTCGGACAGATGACCGTGAGCCCGAGGTCACGGTAAATCTCCGCTCGTTCCGGATCGTAGATCCGCAGAATGACCTTAGGGACCTGGTAGATCACCTGAGCGATCTGGGCAGCCATGATGTTCGTATTGTCGTTGTCAGTCACCGCGATGAAGACATCTGCCTCCTGAATGCCAGCATTGCGGAGAACATCCTCGTCGATACCGGTACCGAGAACGAGCTGACCGCGGAATCCCTGCGGGAGTCGCCGGAACGCGGTCTGCCGGAGATCGACGACCGAGACCTGATGCCCCTCGTCCGCGAAATCCGCCGCGAGCTTGGCTCCAACTCGACCGCAACCGACGATAACGATCCTCACGCTCGTGCCTCACCCTGATCTGCGACGCGGACAACCACCACGTCGCACGGTGCGTTGTCGAGAATATATGGTAACGTTTCCCCTTGCGTCAGTACTCCGAGTGTCCAGCGACTCCGCGTCGCCATGATGATCGCATCGGCAGCGCGCTCGATCGCTTCATCGACGATCGCGGCCCCGGCAACTCGTGCCTGGAGCAACTCGGTCATGACACGCTTCCACTTCCCGCGGGCGACACGCTGCGCGTATTCCGAGGCACGCTCGAGAATCTGCGAACCGCGCTCGATTTGCTCGGGCAATTCCACGTCCAGTGCGTAGCGCTGCGGCACCTCGACGACATACACGAGGATAAGCGTGGTATCGCTCCCCGCACAGACGGCTGCCGCCAGATCGATCGCCCGCTCATCGTCAGGCGATCCACTCACCGGGACGATCACCCGGCGATAGACCCGCGCCACGTCTCCCCTCCTCGGCCCGCAGGTAGGCGTTTCGTTCAATATCCGAGCGCGAGGCGTTCGATGAGCAGCCGGGGGAGCCCTGCAGCCGCCATCTCGGCCTGCACCGCTTCGATATTGTACGGCACGCGCCGGAACGTGACCCGCTGCTGCTCGGGCTCCCAAATCGCGAACGCAGCCCGCGGATCGCCATCACGCGGTTGGCCTACCGAACCGGGGTTGATCAGATACCGCCCGTCGCGCACCTCGATGGTTTCCCCGTCGCTCGGCCGTACCGGCGGCTCGCCCCGGTGCGCAGCCGTCTCGCTGAGCAGGAACGGAACGTGCGTGTGCCCGAAGAAGCACAATCGTGTCTGCAACAGCGCGAAGCTCGCCAGTGCCTGCTCCGGCGTGAAGATGTACTCCCAGATGGGCGCACGCAGACTCCCGTGCACGAGCGTCACCTCATGCAGAATGAACTGCTCCGGCAAGCTCTCGAGATAGGCTCGGTGTTCCGGGCCGAGCTGCAGCATCGTCCAGCGCAACGCGTAGCGCGCGACCGGGTTGAAGCCGTCGAGCGGTATGCGACCGAGACATGCAGCATCGTGATTCCCAAGCACACAGGCAGGCCCCGCGTACTCACGAATCCGTTCGACGCACTCGCGCGGCCGCGGTCCGTATCCGATGACGTCGCCGAGGCACCAGACACGGTCGACCGGCCCTGCAGCAGCGAGCACTGCCTCGAGTGCAGCTAGATTGCCATGGATGTCAGCGACCACGAGTACCCGCATCGCGGCATCCCGTTCCAGCCTACCCCGAGAACAGGTCCCTTGACGAGCGGCTCCAGCCCAGCCACCGCTCGGACACTCGAGTGGTACCATGAGAACTACCGGATCCGCCGGGAAAGGAGGGAGAGTCATGGTACAGGCAGGGAACGACTGGAAGCTCTGGGGAGCACTCGCCGGCGGAACAGCGCTGGGACTCGGAGCATGGCTCATCGTACGCCGTCGCCAGCGCCGGACACTCCGCCAGCGGCTG
>BEID01000130.1 GCA_002898975.1 bacterium HR27
GCCGAGCTCACGGAGTTCGCGTGCGTAGCGCACGCTCGTCTCCAGTTGCTGCGGAGTGAGTTCCAGAACGAGTGGCTCCAGGAGGCGCTGCTGCTCGACCCCACGCGTCGCCACCTGCTCGAGCAACCGCTCGAAGAGGATCCGCTCGTGCGCAGCGTGCTGGTCGATGAGGTACATCCCGTCCGGCCCCTCGGCGATGATGTACGACTGCCGCACCTGACCGAGCACCCGCAGGATCGGCAAGCGCCCCTCTGCCGGTGGGGCGGACGAAGGCGCTTCCCCAGTTTCCGGAGCTGCTGGCGAAATCACTGGAGGCGGGGGCGGCACGCGTGAGGGATCAGCGACGAGGAGCCGTCGCTGGATCACCGGAGGTTCGAGCGGGCTGAAGGTGACCGCTGGCGGCGGCTGTGCCGGAAGATGGCTGAGGAGCGTGCGCCGCACCGCCTCATGCACCGCCGCTGCCACTGCCCGCTCGTCGGCGAAGCGCACCTCGCGTTTGGTCGGGTGGACGTTCACATCGACTCGATCCGGCGGCAGCGAGACGGCGACCACGCCGATCGGGTAGCGTCCTACCATCAGCAACGTGTGGTACGCCTGCTCGATCGCAGCCACCAGCGTCCGACTCTCGATCCAGCGGCCGTTGACCAGCAGGAAGAGCGACTGCCGGTTAGCCCGTGCGACTACCGGCAGGCCGATCGCACCGTGTACCGCGACCTCGCCACTCTCGATCGGTTCCAGCGGCACGATGCTGGCAGCCGTCTCCGTTCCGTAGACACCGGCGAGGGCATCGACCAGCCGGCCGCTGCCTGGTGTCGCGAAGGCAGTCCGGCCATCGACGACGAACTCCACGCGGACATCCGGCCGGGCCAGTGCCAACGCCGCCAGCACACGCTGGATATATGCCGTTTCGGTCGCATCTTGCCGCAAGAACCGCCGCCGGGCTGGAACCGTCGCGAAGAGGTCACGTACCGTCACGATCGTACCGACGGACATCCCGACCGGCTCGACCCGGCCCGGTTTGCCGAAGCGGACGCGCAACCGCGCGCCGTGCCCCGAGGCTGGCGGACGACTGGCGATCTCGAAGTCGCTGACCGCGCTGATCGCTGCCAGCGCCTCGCCGCGGAACCCATAGGTCGTCAGGCGCGTCAGATCCGCGAAGTCGCGGAGCTTGGAGGTCGTGTGTCGTTCGACCGCTAGCGGCAGCTCCTCGGGGAGCATGCCGCACCCGTCGTCCTGCACACGAATCAGTTCGCGTCCACCAGCGGCGATCTCGACCCGGATTGCCCGTGCACCAGCGTCGAGGGCATTCTCGACGAGTTCCTTGACGACCGAAGCTGGACGCTCGACGACTTCTCCGGCCGCGATCCGTCGAACCGTTGCCTCGTCGAGTCGGACGATCGGCATCTCCGGCACCCCTCGCAGCGAGTATACGCCAGCCATCCCGGCCACCATCCCACGTCCAACTGGCCCCGACCGACCGCTTGTGAAGCGGTCGACTCTCCGGTATGCTGCAGACGAGCAGTGGGGAGCGTGCGGAGAGGAACGGGATGGCCGGAACAACCCCTGTCACTGTCGAGTTCAGCCATGCAGTGACAGTCAAGATCCTCGTCCCGGCGCTCGAGCACCTCATTCAGCGTACTCACGAACTCGTCGACCGGATCGGCGAGGAGCCCCCCTACGCGACCTGGGTGCGCGAAAACGGGTACCTGTTGCTCGATACGCTGCGCGACGGACTACTGGAAACACCCTGGGGGACCAAACCGCTGCGCGTGACGCTCGATGCAGACGAACTGGGCCTGCTCGCTGCGGCACTCGGCGCCGTGCGACGGCACGCGGCGGGCACCGAGACTGATCCCGACCTGACGGCACTAGAGGAGGCACGACAGCGCCTCTGGCTGACCATCCCGCTCGATACCGAACTCGTCTGGTGGATCGCGCACGATGTGGCAACGAGCGAACTCCTGCCCATCTTGCGCGCGTGCACGGGCGGTTCGCCCAGCGAACGAGCACGCGCAGCGGACCTGCTGCGAACGGTCGAAGCACACCTGCACGAACCCCTCGATGGCGCTCTTCGCCTCCGGACGCGCCTGAGCGACCTCGCCTGGCTGGCGGAGCACGTGTTCGACTCGGCCATGTACCGCAGGCTCCACGCTCTCCTCGACCAGCTCGTCGACCCGCTCGTGCACCAGCGTCTGGCGCGCTCGTCGACGAGCCGCACCGCCGGTGCGACGGCCTCCGGCACAGCGGAGTCGCCGGGAGGCCATGCGGAGCAGACGGCTGGTAGCCAGACGACTGCCGGGCGCCCGGGCAGTACGCTGGGCGAGCCGGCACCGATCGTCCATCGCCTGCTCGCGGCAGTCATCGACCTCTTCGCCTTCGGTGCCGGTGCGCAGCTCATCGCCGCACTCGCGCCGATCCTCTTCACGGGGACCAGTCGAGGCATCGTCATTCTTGATCCGCAGCTGTACGACTTCGTCGTCGCTATCCTCGAGCTGATCGTTCCCGTGGGAGGCTGGTACCTATACTGGGTCTATCCCGTCGGACGCTGGGGGCAGACGCTCGGCAAGCGCGCGGTCTCGATCCAGGTCGTCACGGCTGGAGGTGCGCCACCGGGGCAGGCCAAGGCGCTGGGACGCGTCATCATCGCAGGACTCCTCGCCTGGCTTCTGTTGCTCCCGTGGTGGCCGGTACCGTTCCGGCTAGACCGTCGGGGGCTGCACGACCTCGCCGTCGACGTCTGGGTCGTACGGAGTTCCAACGGATGAGGAGCGGCGTGACGCGCTCGGGTCCGACCGCTCAGCGGAGCTGAGCGAGAGCTGACTCGCTGTGCGAGCGCTGGTGTCCGTCGAGGCGCCGCACTGGGACTGCCGAATTGCTTGCGGCTATTCCGTGATACTGGAGACCGCGGCAGGCGCATCCCTCTGCGTGAGCGGTCCCTCCCAGTGGTGCTCAGGTAAGTCGCCTGCCGCGCGCTGGCGTTCGTGGGCAGTTACGGATCGGGACAAACCTGGTGGCTGGAAACGGGGTCGGTCCCTCTCTGCTCCGGGGACATCGGCCTGGGTACCGCCTTGCTGGGGCCGGCGGAGCGGAGCAGTTCTTCGCAAGAGGAACACGCCCTCGTGCCCCACGTCGACTGCGACCTGACCCGGCTGCCTGACCACCTGACCAGATGCGCGTGCTCGGGCCGCCGTCAGACGCTGCGGACTTCCGGCCGACGCTGCTGGCTAGCTCCCTTCAGCGCTCGCCGCACGCGCTCGAGGATGTTCCCGTCTGCGTGGTCGCGCGGGCGACCGCGCGACCGCTCGACCTGGCCGTGGGGGCAGTCGCTTCGCTGCCTTGCCCGATACCGCGATCCTGGTCGAGGATCTGGCGACGCAGCGCCAGGTCAGAGAGCGTATTGAAAGCCCCTTACGAGCCAGGTAAACGCGATGCGAAAATGACTTCGAGCTGCTGCAGGCGTGCTCAGCCACGTTCGTGAGCGGGCTCAGGGCTGTACGACTCAGGCCCTCGCATGTCCGGGAAGCGGGAGTCGATATGGTGGAGGAGTCAGCAGGGTGCGGCTTCGAGCCCTTCTGCTCCTCGTCATTTTGCTTCCTGCCCGTGGTACCGGGCAGCTGGCCAGCACGACAGCACCCGTGCCATCGCCGACTGCGTTGGGGAAGGCAACAGTCCCCCCGGCGACACCGCCGTCGCTGAGGCCGACCCCGACGGTTCCCATATCAACCCCCACTCCGCTGCCGCCGTCGCCAATGGCAGCCGCCACTCCGACCGCGACGGCCCTTCCGGCGCCGCACTGGAGCCTGGTGCTGCAGCTCCTCCGTAACGGCGAGGTGATCGCTGAGGGGGCTACCATGCAAGAGCTTGCCGTCTATCAGGCCGAGATCGAACGCGAGCCGAACCGGTACGGGCTGCGGGTGCTCGTCAGCGACGGCAGGCAGACAGCCGAACTATTCCTAAACGATCCACTGCCGTTTGCGCTGTTGCACTCCATTGGGATCGCGTGCATCGCCGACCTCGACGGTGATGGGCAGTCGGAGGTGATCGTGTCTGACTTCACCGGTGGCGCCCACTGCTGCACTCACTACCACATCCTTGCGAGCGATGCGTCGGGAATTCGCCTACTGGACGCCCTGGACTTGGGCAGCGGAGGGCTGAAGCAGGTTGACGATCTAGACGGCGATGGGGTTCCCGAGCTGCTGGCCAGTGACGACCGCCTGGCACTGGTGGACGACCTCGCGATGGCTGATACGCCGTTCTTGCCGCTGGTGCTCTGTCTCGCAGAGGACAACACCGTTCGCGATTGCACCACCCAGTTCCCCGGACTCATCAAGCAGTCTGCAGCACGCTACGAAGAGATGATGGCGAATCCGGAGAACGACGAGCTCATTCGACGAGCAGCCGCCGTGGGCGTGGACGCGCACGAGGCTCGGCTCGGACGTCCCCAGGAAGGGCTGTACCGGATCGTCACGCGCTGTCTCGACTGCGTGGGCTTCGTCGAGCAGTATCGGGCTGAGATCGACGAGCGGGTGCGGGCCGCGCGCCCATACCATCTGGAGCCGAGACAATGAAGGGAGCACCCGGCCGCTGGTGCGCAGGCCCGGCTGGAGCGAGGAGCGTTTGTCGACGGCCGGCACCCGTTCCTCTCCCTCATCGGTGGCAGTCGAACCCACCGCCACAGCCGCCATGATATCGCTGCGCCGACGTTGCGCGTCCCAAGAGCTCCTGCTGAAACGCGCGGGCTCGTCCGGGTCTCGTCCGGCTATTTCACCCACTGAGCGATATGGCCGGAGCGCGCGTGCAGGCCGATTGCCGCCGGAGCCATACCTCGACTCAGCATCATCAATGACCGGCTCGGCAGCGGGGTAGAAGGTGCCGTCTCGATCCGCACGCGAGTCGGCGAGCGCACGACGGCTAGTCGTGCTTAGCCGGAGACCTGTCCGATCTTGTGAGGAGCGTGCTCAGCGTCTCCTCCGGTACCCTGTGAGTCGCGCACCGGAGGTCGGGTGGAAACGCCCCCGCTGCAGCTCATGCTGTCCTTGTGCCCCAAGCTTTCGAGGAAACAGCCCGCGCCGGAGTCGGGCTCGCCCCGCCCGAGCGGTTTCAAGCCCTCATAGGTACTGTCGAAACGCTGTCTCTGAGCGTGCGCGGCACGTCGGCATTCGTGGTTTCAAGCCCTCATAGGTACTGTCGAAACTTGAGCTTCCGACTGCCCTGTCTGACCATGACCTGGGTTTCAAGCCCTCATAGGTACTGTCGAAACAGTACCTCTCGTCGCAAAGCGGTTCGGGCAGGTCGAGTTTCAAGCCCTCATAGGTACTGTCGAAACCATCACGACTCCTCGACACACGCGAGGCACACGTCGTGTTTCAAGCCCTCATAGGTACTGTCGAAACAGCA
>BEID01000131.1 GCA_002898975.1 bacterium HR27
ACTCGTCGATCCGGGAACGGGTCGGTTCGGCCGCTTCGACATCGGTATCCGCGACGGGGTGATCGCACGGGTGGCACCCTCGCTGGCCGATGCTGTCGCCGAACAGGTGATCGATGCGCGCGGGCAGCTCGTCACGCCGGGGCTGGTCGACCTGCACACGCACGTCTACTGGGGTGCGACGTACTGGGGAATCGAACCGGATCCGATCGCGGCCCGTACCGGTGTGACGACCTGGCTCGATGCAGGAAGCGCGGGGGCGTATACCTTTCCGGGCTTGCGACGCTACATCATCGAGCGGAGCCGGGTGCGGATCTTCGCGCTGTTGAACCTTTCCTCGATCGGGCTCGTCGCTCCGACCTGGGAGTTCGCGAACCTCGACTATTGCGACGTCGATGTCGCTGCCCGGGTCATCGAAGCGAATCGCGACCGGATTCTCGGCGTGAAAGCCCGCATCGACGCGAACACGACGCGCGGTGTCGGTATCCGGCCGCTCCAGCTGGCACGACAGCTCGCCGACAGTCTGCACCTTCCGCTGATGGTGCATATCAACAACGGTCCGCCGACGCTCGAGGAGGTAGCGGCGCTTCTCCGACCAGGCGACATCCTCACCCACTGCTCGACCGGCGGTACCATGCGGATCATCACGCCGGACGGGAAGGTTCAACCGGCGATCAGGGCGTTGCGCGAGCAGGGGCTCGTGCTCGATATCGGCCATGGGACTGGTTCGTTCAGCTTCGCGGTTGCCGAGGCACTCTTGGCTGAGGGGATCGTGCCGGACACGATCTCGAGCGACATCCACCAGCTGGCTGTGCAGGGGCCGATGTTCGATCTGCCGACCACGCTCTCCAAGTTTCTCGCTCTCGGCTTGAGCCTGCCCGACGTGATCGAGCGGGCCACGGTTCGTCCAGCGCAGCTCATCGGGCGTCCCGAGCTGGGCAGTCTGGCCGAAGGGACACCGGCAGATATCGCGCTGTTCCGGCTCCTCCATCATGACGTCGTCTTCTACGACGTCATGATGGAGGAGCGGCGGGGTTCGCAGTTGCTCGTCAACACGTTGACGATGGTGAGCGGTCGCATCGTGCCCCGGACGGAGCCGAGTCCGCTACAGCTCTGGGCGGAACTCCCGGAGCACCAGCGGGGGATACTCGCGATCGGCCATCCATACGCGCGGCTCGTTAGACAGGTACGAGGAGGCTGAATGGGAGAGCGTGATGGCGTGCTGAGCCGGGAACAGCTGCTCGCCTTGTTGACAGGCGATCCACCGCTGGTCCGCGACCTACCAGCACCCGACGAACAGCTGCAGCCGCACGGGATCGACCTGACTGTTGCCACCGTCGCCCGCTATGCGAGCAAAGGACAGCTTGGTGCGAGCGACATCGCGCGGCGTCTGCCAGAATTCGAGCCGATCGAGCCCGATAGCGCTGGCTGGTGGGATCTGGTGCCCGGCCCGTACCTCGTGCGGTTCAGCGAGACGGTGTCGCTTCCGCCCGACTGCATGGCCTATGCGCGGCCGCGTTCCAGCTTGCTGCGCTGCGGGGTCGCGCTGCATACCGCGGTGTGGGATGCCGGGTACAGCGGCCAGGGGGTGGCCTTGCTCGTCGTGTACAACCCGGCTGGATTCCGCCTGCAGCGATCTGCGCGGATCGCTCAACTCGTCTTTCACCGGCTGGAACGACCGGTCGCTGAGGGGTATCGTGGAGCATACCAGGGTGAGCGTGGCGAAACCGAGCGACGTTCGAGCGACCGTTCCGATGGGGGTTAGGCGATGTCGAGAGCGCGCGCAGCACTGTTCCTGGCGACCCGCTTGCCGACCGATCCGAAAGAAGCGAAGAAGCGGCCAGCTCCTGAGGTCGAGCTGGCTGAGCAGGAGGCGCGGCTGCGCGCCTTCGCTGCGCGCGAGGACTACGAGGTCGCGAAAGTCTTCAGCGAGATCTTGCCGGAACTCCCCGAGCAACGACCAGGGCTCAAGGCGTTGCGAACCGCGATGTGGCTGCGCGAGATCGATGTCGTCGTTGCAGCCTCGCCGGAGTGCTTGTATCGCGATCCGGAGCGACTCAAGAGTTTCCTCATCGAAGCGCGGACGCTCGGCCAGCGCGTCGAGTTTCTCGAGGTGCCGCCGCTGTACGCTTGGATCGTGAAGGAGTACGGTTGGCCGCTCGAGCGGCGGTAGCGAGCGAGGGAAACGATGCTGCGATTGATCATCGATGCGCTCCGTTTCGATCCGCGGGCGTTCCGGGCGGTCCGGGACGATCCGGTCGCGACCGTCCCGGTGCTGCTCTTCGTCGCCCTCTGTGTGCTTTCGGCCGGCGTCGTAGCCTTGCCGTTCGGGGGAGTACGTGCCTTCGGTGTGATGGCCGCTTCGGCATTCATCTCCTGGACAGTCTTCGTCATCGCTGCGTTCGTTTTCGGGACGAAGGCGCTACCCGGCGCGGAGACGCAGGCGACGCTGGGCCAACTGGCTCGCACGCTCGGCCTGGCACTCGCGCCGACGCTCCTCCTGGTCTTCGGTGTAGTGCCAGCCCTGCAGATCGTGGTGGTTCCGCTGGCGCTGCTGTGGACCGTGTTTACGACGTTGATGGCGCTGCGCGAGACGCTGGGGGTCGGTACGCTCCGCGCGCTCCTCGTCGCCGTGCTGTCCTACGGTGCAGCAGCAGTGATCGGGAGCTTTTTGACGCCACCCGGTTCGGCCGGTTGAATCCTACCGAGCCGGGAGGGGGGGCGGAAAGGGAGGGAAGGGACAATGAGTGGGACGACGAGCGAACTCGTCACACAACTCCGGGTTCCGGTCGATCGCCTGCGCCGCCGGCTCGACCCCGCCACGCTCCCGTTCCAGACGACAGCCGAAGTCGAGCCGATCGCTGGAACCGTCGGGCAACCGCGGGCGCTCGAGGCGCTCGAATTCGGCCTGGAAATCACTTCGTACGGGTACAACGTCTACGTCGCTGGTCGGCCCGGTTCGGGCCGCGAGAGTACCGTGCTGCGCCTCGTCGAGCAGCTCGCGGCGACGAAGCCGACGCCGCCGGACTGGATCTACGTGCACAATTTTCAAGATCCGGAGCGTCCGATCGCGATCTCGCTGCCGGCTGGACGCGGTGCGCAGCTCGCGCGCGACATGGACGAGTTTCTGCGGGCAGCGCAGCAGGCGATCCCGCGAGCGTTCGAGAGCGAAGAGTACGACCGGCGACGGCGCGCCATCATCGACCGGCTCAACCAGGAACGCGAGCGGCTGTGGGAAGGTGTTCAACAGTTCGCCCAGCAGCTCGGCTTCGCGGTGGAATTGACGCCAGCTGGCGTGATCAGCGTACCGGTCGTCCAGGGACGGCCCCTCGCACCGGAGGAGTACGAGCGTTTGCCGGAGCCGGTGCGGGAGGAGCTGGAGCGACGCAACCAGCGCATCCAGGATCGTGTGGCCGATGCGCTCCGCGAGGTGCGGCGGTTGGAGCGCGAAACGGCCGAGCGTTTGCGACAGCTCGACCGGGAAGTGGCGCTCTTCGCGGTGGGTGGGTTGTTCGAGGAACTACGGGAACGGTACCAGGACATCCCGCAAGTGCTCGCGTTCCTCGATCAGGTACGCGAGGACATTCCCGAGCACCTGCACGACTTTTTCCCGCCGCAAGTACCCGGTGTCCCGACGCCGATCGCTCAGCTCCAGGCGCTGCAACAACAGGAACACCTCGCCCGCTATCGCATCAACGTGTTCGTCGACAATAGCCAGACGCAGGGCGCGCCGGTGATTTTCGAGCGCAACCCATCGTACTACAACCTCGTCGGACGGATCGACTACCGGGCGACGTTCGGAGCGATGGTGACCGACTTCAGCCAGATCCGGGCGGGTGCCCTACACCGGGCGAACGGCGGTTTTCTCGTCCTACACGTCGTCGAGCTGCTCCAGAATCCGTTCTCCTGGGAGGCGCTCAAGCGAGCGCTCATCACGCGACAAGTGGTGATCGAGAACCTCGGCCAGCAGTATGCGGTTTTACCGACAGCCACGCTTCGGCCTGACCCCATTCTCCTGGACGTCAAGGTCGTGCTCATCGGCTCACCGCTGCTCTATTACCTCTTGTCCGCATACGACGACGATTTCCGCGAACTCTTCCGCGTGCGCGCTGATTTCGCGCCGGACATGGACTGGGACGAGCAGCACGTGATGGGCTATGCCGCGTTCATCAGCCGGGTCGTTCGGGAGCAAGGACTGCGCCATTTCGACCGCAGCGCTGTTGCCCGGGTCATCGAGTTCGGGGCGAGACAGGTCGAGCACCAGCGGAAACTTTCCTCGCAGCTTCTGGAGATCGGAAACCTGGTCGCCGAGGCGAGCTACTGGGCGGGGAAGGCCGGGCGCGACATCGTGACGGCGGAAGACGTCGAGACGGCGATCCAGAAGAAGCGGTACCGCTCCGACCTCATCGCCGAACGGATCCGCGAACTGATCGCCGAGGGGACGCTCAAGATCGAGACGCGTGGTGCGCGCGTGGGGGTGATCAACGGCCTGGCGGTCGTCGATCTGGGCGATTTCGCCTTCGGCAAGCCGTCGCGTGTCACGGCGCGCATTTCCCTCGGTCGCGGAAATCTCATCAGTATCGAACGTGAGATCGCGCTCTCCGGGCCGATCCATTCGAAAGGATTCCTGATCCTCTCCAACTATCTCGCTGGCGCCTATGCGCAGGACTTCCCGCTGGCGATCAGCGCCTCGATCACCTTCGAGCAGGCCTACGAGGAGATCGAGGGGGACTCGGCTTCGTCGACCGAGCTGTACGCCTTGCTCTCGGCGCTCTCTGGCTTGCCGATCAAGCAAGGCATCGCGGTGACCGGCTCGGTGAACCAGTACGGTGAAGTCCAGGCGATCGGCGGGGTCAACGAGAAGATCGAGGGGTTCTTCGCAGTCTGCAAAGCGCAAGGCCTGACCGGTGAGCAGGGAGTCATCATCCCCACGGCCAATGTCCAGCACCTCATGTTGGACGACGAAGTGATCCAGGCCGTCGCCGAGGGGAAGTTCCACATTTGGGCGGTCGATACCGTCGATCAGGGGATCGAAATCCTGACCGGTGTGCCGGCCGGCGAACGCCAGCCCGACGGAACGTATCCGGAGGGCACCGTGCACCGCCGGGTGATGGATCGTCTGCGCGAGTATGCGGAGCGGATGCGCGACTTCGGGCGTCGTGACGAGCGTGGGGAGCGGGACGAAGCGCGGGCTCAGGAAGCGGCGGCCGATCCGGAGCCTGCCGGAAACGGCGGTGCGGAGGATGACTCGCCGAGTAGCTGACCGCTCACCGTGAGGCGCGGTGGCCGAACCGCTCGTGTAGCCGTTCGATCAGGAGTTCGATACCGCGTGTGCGCTCTTCCGGTCGCGCTGGTGCGATACCGAGCCAGCGGAGACTGAGCGTGA
>BEID01000132.1 GCA_002898975.1 bacterium HR27
CCTCGTCCTCGCCGGGCTGACCGTGCTACTCGCTTGGACCTCTCTCGCGCTCGGGCTGCTCCTCTCCAGCCGCTGTGCCCGGACGAGCACGGCCGTGAGCCTGGCAGTCGGCCTGTGGCTGTTCCTGGTGCTCCTCGGTGACCTGGGGCTGATGGGCACGGCGCTCGCCGTCCGTCTTTCGCCCGGCTGGTTGCTGGCGTTCGCGCTCGGCAATCCAGTCGAGGTGTACCGCATCGCTGCTCTGCGCCTGCTCGCCGGGTCGCTGGAACTCCTCGGCCCGGCCGGACTGTACGCCGACGAGCGGCTCGGCCCGGTGCTGCCGTTTCTCCTCACCGTTCTGTTGCTCCTCTGGACACTCGTCAGTACCAGCGTCGCGTACGCGCTCCTCCGCCGGGAGGTGCTGCGATGACCCGCCGGAGCGTCCTCGCCTTGCTGCTCGCCAGCCTTCCGGCACTCGCCTGTCGACAGCAGGGCGCACCGACACCGCCACCGATCCGCTACGGGCGTGACGTGTGCGCCGAGTGCGGGATGATCGTTTCCGATCCGCGGTTCGCCGCGGCCGCCGCGCCCGCGACCGGCGACCCGGTCGTCTTCGACGACATCGGCTGCCTCCTGCGCTACCGGGAGAAGCAGCAACCGCAGTGGGTCGCGGTGTGGGTGCACGACTACGAGACCGAAGCATGGCTGGAGGCACAGGCGGCCCAGTATCTCGTCAGCCCGGCGATCCGCTCGCCGATGGGCTACGGGATCGCCGCCTTCTCGTCACCGGACGCCGCTCGCGCCCGCCAGACCACGCTCGGCGGCGAGCTCCTCGACTGGAACACACTCTCGGCGCGTCCGATCGAGCGCCCCCGCTGAACAACCGCGCCGCCACGACGGTGTAGGCCGGAAGAGCAGCGTTCGGGCCGAGGGAGGGCGTCGCTCCGGCCGATACTCTGGTCCCCGCACCGGCCGCGGCACACAGTCCCGTGCGTTCGGCCAGCGCGGCGAGCGCGAGGGCACAAACCAGCGATCGGGCCAGCCTCAGCCACGCGATCATGCAGCGGTTCGCTTCGTGCTGCACGGGGGTGCTCCGCAGCGCCGCAGCGGAGAGAACTGCAGCACCCCCTCGACGCTCTCCAGTACGGAGACTGCTCCCCCTCTGTGCACCGGACTCGACCAGCACCGTTTGCTATCCTTGCATCCCCAGTGCTCCTGCACCCGATAGCAACCCTCTGTCGCCCTATCGTCGACAGGACATGCAACGAGACCCTCTTTCCCCAGATATTGCGCACTCTGCGTTCATCATGAGATACTGAAAACATCGAAGAGGTTCGGTCAGTCACCGTTTCCAACCACAGGTGTGCACCATCGGGAGGGGGTTGGACGATGCTCGTCTAGCGCTACGGTGTACTCGCTGCGATCGCCGCAGCGGTCGTCAATGCGCTCGTGTGGTTCATCGCCCGTGCACTGGGCGTCTCGTTCCGCGTGCAGCCTCCTGGGCAAACGGAGAGCACTGTCAACCTGCTCCCGGTCATCCTGATCACGATCGTGCCGATCCTACTTGCTGTCGGTCTGTACGTCTTGCTCCAGCGCGTCACCCGCCGGCCGTTCCTGGTCTTCCTCATCATCGCGCTGGTCGTCTTCGTGCTCTCGCTCCTGCTACCGCTCAGCGCAGCCGACGAGACCGGCACCCAGGTTGCTCTCATCCTGATGCGCATCGTGGCGGAGCTCGCTGTGCTGGCCGGTGTCTACCGGTTCGAGCAGCAGCGCACGCGGCTCTAATACGCCCGCCGCTCCCGGAACGCGCGGCGGGAGCGGCAGGCGATCCGTGAGCGACACCGTGCGGCTTCAGAGCGTGATCACCTGATCCGGCGGGTTCTGGGCGAGCGCGGCATAGAGATCCGGGAAGCAGCCGACCTGGACGCCCTCGACTGTTCCGACCGGACGGATTTCGGCCGGCTCGGTCCGCCCCTGCCCCGTCACCGGGTCGCACCAGCGTGGCTGGCCTTCGGCCAGGTGTCGTTCGAGTGCGCACATATCGCACATCATGAGGAGGATGCCGCGCTCCCTGGCGACCCGCGCGAGCCGCTCACCGATCGGATCCCCGCGCCGCAGGACGAAGACGTTGTCGTCGAAGAAGAACATGCCGACCACCTCGACACCGTGTGTCCCCGCCTCGAGTTGCGGCAGGATCATCTGCCCGAGCTTGTAGCTCGCGGCTCGTGGTGTGGCGAAGACATAGGCAACGCGCATCGCGCTCTCCTCTCCGTTTCGGCCCGACTCGACACGACCATCACCGAACCGTTCCAGCATCTGCTCGCCCGCTCGCCTCCTCCCGTCCGACCGAGTTGATCGCGCTCCCGCGCGACCTCATGAGACGGCGTCTCAAAAACACAGGAACCGAGCGACCTGCTTCGGCACGACCGTCTCACCTCAGCTCCGCGCGGCCATCAGCCGCCGCCAGGCACCGCGCCCGCGCACGATCGTTGCGACCGCGAGAAAGAGCACGGTCGCGACCAGGACGATCGCACCACCGGAGGGAACGCTCAGGTAGTAGCTCAGGTAGAACCCCACCAGTGCCGCGACAGCGCCGAACAGCACCGCCAGCACCATCATGCTCGGCATGCGCCGTGCGACGAGGGCTGCCGTCGCCGCGGGCGTCACCAGCATCGCCAGCACCAGCACCACCCCGACCGCCTGCACCGAGACGACGACGGTGATCGAGAGGAGCAGCAAGAGGAGGAGCTGCAGCGCCCCGACTGGCAGCCCAGCCGCCTCGGCGACGACTGGATCGAAGTGGGCGAACAGGAGTTCCTTGTACAGCGCCAGCATGACGGTGAGCACCAGCGCACCGGCCGCCGCGATCAGCCACAGGTCGCGGGCCCGCACAGCCAGGATGTCGCCGAAGACGTAACTGAAGAGGTCGACGGTATAGGTGCGGATCCCGATGGCCATCAGCACGACACCGAGCGCGAACACGCCGCTGAAGACGATCCCGATGGCCGTATCGGTACTCAGCCCTACCCGGCGCGTCACCCAGCCGATGCCGAGTCCCGCCGCGATCGCCGCTGCGAGCGCCCCCACGTAGAAACTGAACCCGGCGAGGAAGGCGACGACGATACCGGTGAACGCGACGTGCGCCAGCGCATCGCCGATGAAGGCCAGGCCTTTGAGCACCACGTAGCTCCCGACCAGCGCACAGGTCGCTCCGACGAGAATCGCCGCGACGAGTGCCCGCAGCAGGAAACCGTACCGCAACGGTTCGAGCAGGAGGTCAACAGCTCCGCCCATCACCCTCCTCGCCTTCCACCACGATCACTCGGTCTCCGTAGCGCAAGAGCAAGAGGTGGGACTGGAACGTCCGGTTGAGGAGCGCCTCGGTGAACACCTCCTGCGGTGGCCCGTAGGCGATCACTTCACGGTTGAGCAGCAGCACCCGGTCGAAGCGCTGGGCCACGCAGGAGAGGTCGTGCGTCGCCACCAGCGCCGTTTTCCCCTGCCGGCAGAGGCGCTCCAACAGTTCGAAGACGAAGTGCTGGGTCGGAGCATCCACGCCGCTCACCGGTTCGTCGAGCAAGAAGAGGTCAGGTTCCTGCGCCAGCGCGCGGGCCAGGAAGACCCGCTGCCGCTGCCCACCGGACAGTTCCGCGATCAGCCGGTCGCGGAAATCGACCATCCCCACCTGTTCGAGCGCCCATAGTACCAGCTCCCGATCGGCCTTTCCTGGACGGCGGAAGAGGCCGAGGCGCGGATAGCGCCCCATTAGGGTGACATCGAGCACCGTCACCGGGAAATCCCAGTCGATCGTCTCGCGTTGCGGGATGTAGGCGACGTCCGGGTTCGGTCGGGCCGGCCGGCCATCGATCAAGACGCGTCCCTGCCACGGCGGCAGCAGACCGAGCAGCGAACGGAAGAGCGTCGACTTCCCGCTCCCGTTCGGGCCGAGCACGCCCACCAGCGCACCACGCTCGACCTGAAAGCTGATGTCGCGGAGCACCGGCTCGCCCCGCCGGTACCCGGTCGTGAGGCCCTCGACCTGGATCGCCGGCGCGGTCGTCGCCCGCGTCGCCGCGTCCAGCGTGACCGTTCCGCGCCCCATCACCCACGCAACCCTTCGACCACATTGGTCACGTTCTGTCGCATCATACCGAGATAGTCCATGCCCGGTGGTGCCGCATCGCTGTAGAGCTCGAGGACGCGGACACCAGCCTCCTGCGCGATCGTCTCGGCCAGTTTCGGGTTGAATTGCGGCTCGACGAAGATCGCTGGTCCCCCCTCTGCGCGGATCCGCTCGACCAGCTGCGCGACCTCCTGCGGCTACGGCTCGCGCCCCGGACTCAGGATGACCACCCCGACGAGTTCCAGTCCGTAGTGTGCCGCAAAATAGGGAAACGCATCATGGAAGGTGACCAGCTTGCGGCGCTCCGGCGGGATCGTCGCGATCTGTTCCTTCGCCCAGGCGTCGAAGGCGCGGATCTCGCTCGCGTAGCGCTCGGCATTGGCCCGGTACGTCTCCGCGTGCGCCGGGTCGACCGTCGCCAAACCTTCGGCGATCCGCTGCACGTAGACGATAGCGAAATCGGGATCCAGCCAGAAGTGTGGGTTCACACCGTGGTCGTGCTCGGCAGCCGGTGTCTCGTTGAGGTGCTCCTCTTCCTGTGTCACCTCAGGCGGCGGCTCGAGTCCCTGCGAGAGAACGACGACCTGCGCGCGGCTCCCGACTGCTTCGATCTGCCGTTCCATCCAAGGATCCAGTTCCCCTCCGTTGTAGACCACGAGAGCTGCTTCGGCGAGCTTGGCGACATCCCGCGGGGTCGGCTGGTAGGTGTGCGGATCGGTACCCGGCGGCATGACCGCGCTGACCTCGACCAGGTCGCCACCGACCGCCTCGACCATCGTGGCGAAGATCGGGAGACTCGCGACCACGACGACACGCTGCCCGCTCGACGGAGCCGGCGTGCCAGTCGGCGCGACCGAGCTTCCCGGCGATGCGGGCGGCATTCCCGCGCCACGACAGGCAGCGAGTGCACTGACGAGCAGACCCACCAGGAGCAGTCGACGCACTGGCATCATCTGCACTCCAATCTCATGATACGTCGTCTCACCGGCAAGATAGGCCGATGCACGCCACGCAGCAAATGATACAGCGTATCAATTACACGCACAAGACCGCCGTGCGGATCGCCAGCCCGCAGCCAGCAAGCGCATCACGAGGTAGCACACGCGTCTCGCTGGCAGGTCTGGCAGAGGCCGCTCAGTTCGAGCCAGTGGTCGAGAATCCGGAAGCGTGTCTGGTCGGCGACGCGGGTCAACAGCGGCTCCAGGTTGCAGCCCGCGAACTCGGCCACCGCCCCGCAGCGGACACAGACGACGTGATGCCGG
>BEID01000133.1 GCA_002898975.1 bacterium HR27
GATATCGGCCGCTTGCAGCAGTATACGTCGAGTTTGCCGGATGCAGAGGAACTGGAGCGGAAGGCGGCAATCATCCAGGAGACGCTCGCCAATTTCCGCGTCGACGCGCGGGTGCGCGAGATCTATCCCGGCCCGGCGGTGACGCTCTTCACGCTGGAGCCTGGTCCCGGCGTCAAGGTGCGGCGCATCACGGAGCTGCAGAACGACCTCGCGCTCGCCTTGGCGGCACCGGCGATCCGGATCGAGGCGCCGGTACCGGGCATGGCGCGCGTCGGAATCGAGGTGCCGAACGCAGCGATCTCGACAGTCGGATTGCGTGAGGTGCTGGAATCGCCTGCGTTCCAGCGCTCGCGGGCGCGCCTGCCGCTCGCCCTCGGCCGTGACGTGCACGGCGACTATGTCGTCGCCGATCTCACGCGGATGCCGCACCTGTTGATCGCTGGTGCGACGGGATCGGGAAAGTCGGTCTGCATCAACGGTATCATCGCGACATTCCTCCTCACCCGGCGACCCGACGAGCTGCAGATGCTCCTGATCGATCCGAAGAAGGTGGAACTCGCTGGGTACGATGGCGTCCCGCATCTCAAGCGCCCGGTCGTGACCGATATGGGGCTGGTGGTCGGTGCGCTGCGACGGGTGCTCCAGGAAATGGAGCGCCGGTACGAACTCTTTGCCCAGCTTGGGGTGCGCAATCTCGAGGGATATCGGCTGCGGCGTGAGGAGGATCCGTCGCTCGAACCGCTCCCGTACCTCGTGGTGATCATCGACGAGCTGGCTGATCTCATGCTGACGACCCCGGACGAGGTCGAGACGCTCCTGGTTCGGTTGGCCCAGATGGCGCGGGCGACCGGTATCCATCTCCTGATCGCTACACAGCGACCGTCCGTGGACGTTCTGACCGGCCTGATCAAGGCGAACGTACCGGCACGGATCGCGTTCGCGGTCACTTCGCAGACGGATAGCCGTGTCATCCTCGATATGCCCGGAGCCGAACGCTTGCTCGGCCGTGGCGACATGCTCTATCTCCCCCCGGACGCGGCGCGGCCGGTGCGCATTCAAGGGTCGTTCATCGACGATCGTGACCTGGAGTACGTGGTCGAGCACTGGCGCCGGCTGTACCCAGTTCCCCAGTACGATCCGAGCTGGCTCGATCTTGAAGAGACGCAGAGCGAATCGGCCCGTGCCGAGGACCCGCTGCTCGAGCAAGCTCGCCAGCTGGTGCGGCAACTCGGTACAGCGTCGACCTCGTTGCTCCAGCGCCGTCTCCGCATCGGCTACAACCGGGCGGCGCGTATCATGGAGCAGCTCGAGGCCGAAGGGATCGTCGGTCCGGCCGATGGCGCACGCGGACGCATGGTGTACCTCGGCGAAGACTGACGCCGAAGGGGGTAAACCCGCTCTGGTATACTGGTGAGTGTGAACGCACGTTTTGCCGGGCGGCGTCCGAGGTGAGTGTGCGCACGAGAGGTCCGGCCGAGCCGATCGCTCGGCTCATCGACGAGTTGGCGAAACTTCCCGGAATCGGTCCGAAGACCGCATCACGGTTGGCCTACCACCTGTTGCGAAGTCCGCGTGAGGATGCGCTCGCGCTGGCACAGGCGATCATCGAGGTCAAAGAGCGGGTCCAGCTCTGTTCGCGGTGTTTCAATCTGACCGACGTCGATCCCTGCCCGATTTGCGCGGATCCGACGCGCGACCAGCAGACGATCTGCGTCGTGGAAGACCCGCTCGACGTGCTGGCGCTGGAGCGGACTGGTGCGTACCACGGTGTCTACCATGTGCTGCATGGAGTGATATCGCCGGTGGACGGGATCGGTCCGGAGCGTTTGCGTATCCGGGAGCTGGTCGAACGCGTGCAGCGGGAGCGCCCGAGCGAAGTGATTTTGGCGCTGAACCCGAATATCGAAGGTGACGCGACTGCTATGTATCTCGCGCGGCAGCTCATCCCGCTGGGTGTGACGGTCACGCGGCCGGCCAGCGGCTTGCCGGTAGGAGGTGATCTCGAGTACGCCGATGAGGTGACACTCGGGCGGGCGCTGGCCGGGCGACGCGCGCTGTGACAAGGTGGGAGGGGCCGCACCGTGTTCTGGCGACGGAGCCGCAGCAGCACCACAGCGAAGTCAGCGGGGCGCGTGCCGTTGCTCGGCAGCGATCTCGTGGCCTTGCCGGCGGTGTTCCGGCCTCCGTTGATCCGCGGGCTCATCGGGGCGGCACTCCGGTCGAGTAGCGAGCGCGTGTTCGTGCTCCGTGGGCAACCCGGGACGTACGCTCAGGTTCTGGCGGAACCGAGCCGCGATCACTGGTTCGTCGCCCGACTCGTCGCGCCACCGGAGAAGCTGCAGCTGGCGGCCGATCTCCTCGAGGCGATCGCGCACGAGGCCGGAGCACGAGGTGTGGTCCGCCTCCACACGCTGGTGGCGGATCGACCAGACGTGCTCGCCTGGTGGCAAGAGGCAGGGTTCACGCCGTTCCGTCGGGTGCTTTTGCTCGCAGCGACTGCATCTCCGGAATCGCAAGGGCCAGACCCGGCGATCCGGGTGCAGGATGCAGTCGATTCCTGGGAGATTCAGCGGCTCTACGAACGCTCGACGCCCCGGCCGATTCAGTATGCGGAAGCGCGGAACCGGTCAACCTGGCAAATCGGCCGCCGAGCCGGCTGGCGGGTCCGTGGATTCCTGTTCACTGACGAGAGGGGTGTGTCCGCCTACTGTCGTATCCGCTCGCGGCAGCGGCGGCACGTCGTGGAGCTTCTCTCCGACGAGGCAGCAGTCGGCGATGCAGTCCGGTTGCTACGCTACGCGGTCGCGCGCTGTGCCCGACCTGGCGACGAAGTCCTCGCCCTTCTCCCAGAGGACGAGCTCGCTGCGCTGCCGGTGTTCGAGGGGGTCGGGTTCGTGCCGATCGAGACACGGATCTGGGTGGCACGGTACACGGTGCGGCGCGTGCGTGCCTGGAAGACCGTGGAGGAACGTGCACGCCTCGCGGCACTCGCCGACGCGCCGCGCGTGTTGTATCGTCGTGATCGCCCCGAGGTCGCGATCATCGAACGAGCGCGACGACAGTGAACGACGCGAAGAGGAGGTCAGGTACGCGAACCGTGACGAAGTCGATGACCACACTTCCCGCAGTACCGGAACAGACGATTACCGACAATTTGGAGGATCTGCTGGCAGTTCTGCCACCGGATATCGTCGAGGCGCTCCAGCAGTACAACAATCCCGAAGACCGTGCGAAGTTGCTCGAGATCGTGCTCGATCTCGGGCGGCGTCCCGAGGCCCGGTTCGAGGATCGGGAGGTCTATCTCGCAGACCGTGAGGTGACCCGCGAGGACATCGCCTACGTCGCTTCCCGGATCGGCCGGTTCGGGGACGACAATCGGGCTGGCATCGAGCGAACGCTCCACCGGATCTCGGCGATCCGGTCACGGTCTGGCGAAATCGTGGGACTGACATGCCGGATCGGTCGTGCCGTTTACGGCACGGTCGCGATCATCCGCGATCTCATCGAGTCGGGCGAGAGTATCTTGCTCCTCGGTCGGCCAGGTGTCGGCAAGACGACGATGCTGCGTGAGACGGCCCGCGTTCTCGCCGACGACCTCCGCAAGCGGGTCATCGTGGTGGACACGAGTAACGAGATCGCAGGTGACGGCGATATTCCGCACCCGGCGATCGGGCGTGCGCGTCGCATGCAGGTTCCCACGCCGAGCCTCCAGCATGCGGTGATGATCGAAGCGGTCGAGAACCATATGCCCGAGGTGATCGTGATCGACGAGATCGGGACGGAACTCGAGGCAGCAGCGGCCCGCACGATCGCCGAGCGCGGCGTCCAGTTGATCGGCACGGCGCACGGAAACACGCTCGAGAACATCATGATGAATCCCACGCTCTCCGACCTGATCGGCGGGATCCAGTCGGTCACCTTGAGCGACGAGGAAGCACGCCGGCGCGGCACGCAAAAGTCGATCCTCGAGCGCAAGGCGCCGCCGACCTTCAGTGTCCTGGTCGAGATTCAATCCCGCAACCGGGTTGCGGTGCACCGTGACGTCGCAGCGGCGGTCGATGCGATCCTGCGGGGGCAGCCGTTGCGCGTCGAAATCCGCGAGCGTAACCCGGACGGCACGGTCTCGGTCTGGTACGAAGAGCTGCACGGGCAGGAGCGCCGGGCCGAGCGCTCGATGTTGCCAGCGGGGCCACGCCGAACCTACCAGCGGATTCCCGGTACGCCCGCACCGTCGCGCGCCGTGACGGTCATGCCGGAAGCGGGGTCGGTTTCTGCTCCTGCAGAGCCGGTGCGCCGGACGATGCGGCTCTTCCCGTTCGGTGTCAGCCGGAATCGCTTGGAGCAGGTGATCCGGCAGTTGCTGCTCCCGGTGGAGCTCGTGCGGACGCCACGTGAAGCGGATGCGGTTGTGACGCTGAAGAACTACTTCCGCAAGCGCCCGCAGGTGCTGCGTGAAGCCGAGCAGCGCGGCGTTCCCGTCTACGTCCTGCGCAGCAACACGGCGCAGCAGATGGCCAATCTCTTCCGGTCGCTCTTCCCGGAGCGCTTCGTCGAGGAGTCGAGCGAGAACGCGGACGACGGGAGCGATGACGCGCCGGACGATCGGATCGCTGCGGCCATGGAGGAGGCAGAAGCGGCTGCCTACCAGGTGCTGCACGGCACCCGTGACCGTGTCGAACTCCAGCCGCAGGAGGCGTGGATCCGGCGTCTCCAGCATCAGCTCGCCGAACGGTATAACCTCGCATCGCGGAGCCGGGGACGTGAACCCTTCCGGCGTGTCGAGATTTACCGCGAGGACGAAAGCTGGTGAGCTGGTTCATCACCTTCGAGGGGCCGGAGGGCGCTGGTAAAACGACGCAATGCCAGCTGCTCGCGGCACGGCTGGAAGCGCATGGTTTCCCTGTCCTGCTCACCCGTGAACCGGGTGGCACGCCGGTAGGTGAAGCGATCCGGGAATGGTTGCTCGCGAGCGGATCGGTGCGTCCCGAGACGGAAGTGCTCCTCTTCACCGCGGCACGGGCCGAACACGTCTGGACGGTCATTCGCCCGGCGCTCGCCAGCGGGCGTCTCGTCGTGTGCGATCGGTACGTCGACTCGACGCTCGCCTACCAGGGAGCCGGGCGTGGGCTGGACGAGGCATGGTTGCGCGCGTTGCACCGCTTCGCGACGGGCGATCTCTGGCCGAACCTCACGATCCTCCTCGATGTGCCCGTCGCAATCGGGTTGGCCCGGCGACGGGCGGCTGAGGCTCCCCTCACTCGTTTGGATCGAGAGGTCGTGAGTTTTCACGAGCGGGTTCGTGCCTGGTACCATGCTG
>BEID01000134.1 GCA_002898975.1 bacterium HR27
GCGGCAGGTGACCGTTATCGTGTGGACACACGTGCCCTTCCGGGCCGATCACGGCGCCACACCGTGGACAACGTGGCCGGCCGGCTGCGACGACCAGGGCGATCTGACGCGCCAGCGCTTTGGCGGCTGGCAGTGTCGCGCGGCCCGCAAAAATCGGAGCCTCGTCTTCGTCCTGCTCGATGTCGTGCGCGAAGATCGCGATGCGCTGATGCTCTTCGTCGTAGCCGATCGCCATTTTGCCGACGACATACTCGGGGATGTCGGGCGGGAGCGGCGCCTGCCGAGTGGCCGGTTCTTCCGGAATGCGCGAGCGGATGAGCCCAGCGAGCCGGAGTTGCTCGAAGAGTTGCTCGATAGCCAAGCCGAGTGCTTGCAGCTGTTCTTTCTCCATCCACAGCGAGACGAGGTCGAGGCCGCTGCCGGCGATCAAGCGAAAGCGCCGCTGGCCTGGCTGGCCGATCGCCTCCGCCTCGAGCACAGTGAGCTCCGGGTATTCGTGCCGTTCCACCATCTCCCGCTCCGTGTCCTGGCCGGTCGCCGCTATTGAGGATACACCAGCGGGCGCCGGCTCCGGCCGACGCCCGCACGGTGAGGTGGGGGATGGGTGTGGCAGGGGAGGGAGGACGTTTGCAACACCAAAACCGGTTCCTGCCGCCGAAGGCAAGCGGAACCACTCTCACTATATAGCGGATACGAGACTTCGTCAAGCAACAAGTTGCAGAAATCGTGCACCGGCTTGCTCGAGGCTGGGAAGACCGGGGCACAAAAAGGGAGACGAGCGCGCAAGGACGATGGACTTGGTACGCTTTGCAACCGGTGGGGAGGAGCGCGGAAGCGGTGCATCGCCGAACCTTCCTCATGCTCGTCGGAGGCGGGCTACTTGTCGCCGCCTGTCGTGGCCCGGTCGTCTATCCCACGCCGACCGCACCGTCGGTTCCGAGCCCGGCACCGGCGGCGGGCAACCCGAAGGACCTCGACACCGGCTTCGCCTATGGCTTCAACGTCGCCTGGCGTGGGGACGAGCAAGGGGAGGAGTTCAATCGTCGCACTGCCGAAGCCGTGCGGGCGGCGGGCTTCGATTGGGTCCGCATCCAGGTGCAGTGGGAATCGCATGAGTCACAACCCGGACAGTGGGACCTCCGTCCGCTCGACCGCGTGCTGCCGATCTACGCCGAATACGGGCTGAATGTTCTGGTGTCGGTCGTTTCGGCGCCTGCCTGGGCACGTGATACGTCCGGTGGCATCGTGCGTGATCTCGATGCCTTTCGTGTAGCGATGCGTCGCTTCGCAGGCACGTACCGTGGACTGGTCAAAGCCTGGCAGGTGTGGAACGAACAGAATATCGCGAGCAACGTGTATGGCCCGGTTCGTGTCGAGCCGTACGCGCGCCTGCTGCGCGCGGGGTACGAGGGTGTCAAAGAGGCGGATCCGGGAGCGCTCGTCGTCTCGGGAAGTCTCACACCGACCGGTGTGAACGATCCGAATCTGGCGATCGACGATGTCGCCTATCTGGAATCGTTCTATGCACTCGACGACGGGGCCTGGACACAGTACTTCGATATCCTGGGTGCGCATGCCAACGCGACACTGAATCCACCGGATACGCTCTGGCCAGAGCGTCCGGGCCCTGGTCCGGGCTGGCGAGATCACCCGAGCTTCTACTTCCGACGTGTCGAGCAGTTGCGCGCCGTCATGGAAAAGCACGGTGACCGGCGACCGGTGTGGATCACCGAGTTCGGATGGACCACCGCGAATCCAGCTCCCGGTTACGAGTATGGCCAATATGTCAGCGAAGAACAGCAGGCAGCGTATCTCGTCGAAGCGTTCGCCATCGCTCGGCAACGCTGGCCGTGGGTCACCGGCATGTTCGTGTGGAACTTGAACTTTTCCACGATCGTGGATCCGGAGGACGAGAAGGGACCCTGGTCGGTGCTCAACGCCGATTGGTCGCCACGTCCGGCCTACCGCGCATTGAGCGCGATGCCGAAGCAGCGTTAACTGCAGCCGCCCTCGGCGAAGAGTCGCGCGATTTCATCGACCGCGAAGGTTGGGAGCGGTCGTTCGCCCTGCTCGGTTACGAGAACGCGACAGTCCGGATCGGTTTCGAGCCAGCCCAGCTGCGTGGCCGAAATTCCGGCTGCAGCGAGGACTGCGAGCGCTCGATCGACAGCCTCGGGCGCGACGATCGCGAGCAGTGCACCCGATGCGATGAGCCCGAGCGGATCGAGGCCGAGCGCACGACATACCGCTTCCGTCTCGGGATAGACCGTGATGGCTCGCTGCTGGACGCGGAGGCCGGTGCCGCAGGCGGTTGCGAGTTCGTGCAGGCCAGTCGCCAGGCCGCCCTCGGTCGGGTCGTGCAGGTAATGCAGCGCTGGACCGAGTTCCTGGTAGAGCAGCCGGGCTGGAGCCAGCACGCTCAGCCCCGGGTCGGTCAGGAAGGTCTGGCAGCGTGCCAGGAGTTCAGACCCGAGCATGGGTTCGAGCGTGCGAGCGCACTCCCGGGCGAGGAGCGCAGTGCCTTCGATCGCGATGCCGCGGACGAGGAGAATCGCGTCGCCGGGGCGAGCGAGTTCGGGCCGGAGGACGTGATCGCGATCGAAGATGCCGACCATCGCTCCACTGACGATCGGCCGATCGAGCTGCGCGGTGATTTCGGTATGGCCACCGGCGAGCGTGATCCCGAGGTGACTGGCAGCACGTGCGATGTCGTCCAGAACTTGTCGGGCGAGCTCGGCAGTCGCGGTTTCGGGGAGCAGGACGGTGGCCAGGAACCACCGAGGGATGGCACCCAGGCAGGCGATATCGTTAGCATTCACGTTGAGGGCATACCAGCCGATGGCATCGGTGGCGAACGTGATCGGGTCGCTCTTCAGTGCGACCAGTTGCTCGCCAATGCGCACGACTGCAGCGTCACGACCGATCCCGGGACCGAGGAACACCGAATCGTCGAGCGAAACCCTGCCGAGAAACTCCGCCAGGAGGTCAGCCGGTACTTTGCCGACGGGAAGTCGCCGTTCTGGCACTGGTGTCACTCCTCGTCGGTCTGGCCGAAGCTGATCCCGATATCGCGGGCAGCTTGCAGGAGCGGGTGATCGAGCGGTACGAGTCGTGGCCCGCGAGCTACCTCAGCGAGCGGTACGCGCACGATGCCCCACGTGGCCTGACCGGCCGGATGGGCTCGTACAGCCACCATGAAGCCCTGGTCTCCGTGGGCGAGTGCGTCGACCGCGGCGGTACCGAGAGCTGTAGCGAGCGCGCGGTCGGCTGGCGTCGGAGAGCCGCCGCGCTGCAAGTGACCGAGGACGACCGAGCGAACCTCCGTGGGAACGAGCTGGCTGAGTTGCTGCTGCAGGGCGAGTGCGATACCGCCGTACTTCCGCTGGTACGGAAGCGGGCCGGTGCGCTCGAATACCGCCTCGCCTCCGGCTGGCCGCGCTCCTTCGGCGACGGCCACGATCGTGAAGTGGCGACCACGCTCGCAGCGTCGATGAACTACCGCTGCGACACGCTCTAACGAGAAGGGAAGTTCAGGCATGAGGATCACATCCGCGCCGCCCGAGACGCCAGCGTACAGCGCGATCCAACCGGCATCGCGTCCCATCAATTCCACCAGCATGACACGATGGTGACTCTCCGCGGTCGTGTGGAGCCGGTCGATCGCGTCGGTCGCAGTGGTGACCGCGGTATCGAAGCCGATCGTCTGGGTCGTGCCGCGGACGTCGTTATCGATCGTCTTGGGGATGCCGACGATCGGGATGCCGAGCTGGTGGAGCCGATGCGCGATCGTGAGGCTGCCCTCTCCTCCGATGACGACCAGTGCGTCGAGCCCGAAACGCTCGAGCGTCGCGATGAGCGTTGCGCTGTGGTCGCGTGGTTCGGTATCGCCGAGATCGTGATGCTGAAACCAGAACGGATTCGCGCGGTTGGACGCACCGAGAATGGTCCCGCCGCGGACGAGCAAACCGCGAACGTCGTCCAGGCCGAGTTCCCGTGCCCGGCCGAGAATCGCGCCTTCGTATCCGTCCAGGAAACCGACAACGTTCCATCCGTAACGGAGAATCGCTGTCTTGACGACGGCGCGGAGCGCCGCATTCAGGCCTGGTGCGTCGCCACCTCCGGTGAGTACGCCAATTCGTCGCTGCGCCACGTTTGGCCCCCATTTCGGCTCCTTGCCGGAGAGTGACAGGTATACTCAGCGTCGAGAGCGAACCGGTGTCCGCCCCGACAGAGCCCCTGCGCATTCTACGCGAGTGCGGTGATGGTGAGCATGGACCGGAGTTTCCCGTTGAGGGAGTGCGAGCGATGACGACGGAACGGAAGTATGTCGAAGAACTGATCGAGCAAGAAGATGATTTCGACCGCTGGTACGTCGAAGTGATCCAGAAGGCCGAGCTGGCGGACGAATCGCCAGTGCGTGGCACCCGCGTCATTCGACCATATGGCTTCGCGCTCTGGGAAAACATGCAAGCCGAGCTCGATCGCCGCATCAAGGCGACCGGGGTACAGAATGCCTACTTCCCACTTTTCATTCCCAAGAGTTATCTCGAGCGCGAGGCCGAGCATATCCAGGGGTTCGCCCCCGAAGTAGCGTGGGTGACGCGTGGCGGCGACAAGGAGCTCGAGGAACCGCTGGCCGTCCGGCCGACCTCGGAGTCGATCATCTGCCCGATGTTCGCTCGCTGGGTGCAGTCCTAGTGCGACTTGCCGATCCTCATCAACCAGTGGTGCAGTGTCGTACGGTGGGAAGAGCGTCCTCGCGCGTTCTTGCGCACGCTCGAATTCCTCTGGCAGGAGGGACATACCGTTCACGCGACGCTCGAAGAAGCCGAAGAACGAGCCCGACTGATGCTGGAGGTCTACCGGGACTTCGTCGAATCGGAGCTGGCGATTCCCGTCATTCCCGGCCAGAAGACCGAGTCGGAGAAGTTCGCTGGCGCGTTGCGCACGTACACCATCGAAGCGATGATGGGGGGCAAGCACTGGGCGCTGCAATCGGCTACCTCGCACAACCTCGGTGATCACTTCGGTAAGGTGTTCGAGATCACCTTCCTGGACCGGGAAGGGAAACGACGATATGCCTTCAACACCAGCTGGGGGCTCTCGCACCGGACGATCGGCGCGATGGTGATGGTGCACGGTGACGATCGGGGACTGAAGCTTCCGCCCCGGGTAGCGCCGATCCAGGTCGTCATCGTTCCGATCTGGCGCAAGGACGAAGAGCGTCGTCAGGTCGAAGAAGCGGTCGACCGCGTGCGCGCGATGTTGCGACGAACGGTTCGTGTCCACG